>JBAVOD010000207.1:0-6566 GCA_049691735.1 Bacteroidales bacterium | reverse complement strand
CATCAGGGCATTTGCAAGGGATATTGGCCTCCATTCGGGATTCGACATTGAACTTGATCATACTGCAATTCTGGAGTCAGCTGTTGACAGAATGATAGATTCTGCTTCTGACGATACACGCCTGAGGAACTGGCTTATAATGTACGCCCGGGCAAGCATCGAGGATGAAAAGGGCTGGGACCTGCGCAAGAGCATTTACAATCTGTCGCAGGAACTCTTCAAGGAAAAATTCAAGCTGCTGTCGCAGAAAGCCAGGACAGAACTTCAGGATAAGGAATTCCTGGCATCCTATATCAGGGATTTGAGGGCGATCGCCAGAGATTTTTCAGACAAGCTGAAGGAACTGGGTAAGAAATGCCTTTCAATATACTCGGCATCGGGATTGTCGGATGACATGTTCTTTCACAAATCATCGGGGGTCCCGGGATTCATAAGGTCACTTGCTGAAGGAGTTTTCAGGCCGCCCAACTCATACGTACAGGCAATTGAGTCCAATCCTCCGAGATGGACTACCGGCGCGGTTCCGGCCCCGCTTCAGCACGCCCTGAGTGCAGGGCTTGAGGACCTTGTAAGGGAGGCTCTGCATTTTTATCGCGGGAATATCATATACTATAACACGGCAAGGGCAATTCTTTCAAATATTTTTACCCTTGGGATCCTGTCGGACGTCCTGAGCCAGATAAGACAGATAACAAGGGATGAAAACATATTCCTTCTTTCCGATGCGGGTGAACTCATCTACCTGATAACTGAACAGGACCAGGCGCCCTTCATATATGAAAGGGTAGGGAATACATATGAAAATTACATGATCGACGAATTCCAGGATACGTCGACAATGCAGTGGAATAACTTCTCCCAGCTCATTGGCAACAGCATGGCCCAGGGATTTGACAGCCTTGTGGTGGGCGACATAAAACAGTCGATCTACAGATGGAGGAACAGTAACTGGCAAACCCTTCATGGACTGGTCAGCAAGGCTGATAATGAAAGATTCAGAAGTGAGCCACTGAAAACAAACTGGAGGAGCCGTTCGGCTATAATCAGGTTCAATAACACCCTTTTTACGATCATTCCGGGTCTGCTTGATGCGGAAATAGGCGATGATACCGGACAGCAGGTGTTTACAGGATTGTACTCAGGAGCCGTTCAGGATGACCCCGGGCGAAAGGACAATGGCTATGTCAGACTTGAATTTGTACCGGATACGGATGAGTCCTGCTGGAAGGATTCAGTTCTCGACCGCCTGCCGGGAATTATTGAATCGGTGCAGGATAAGGGATTCAGCGCCTCCGATATTGGCATAATCGTAAGGGACAACCGCGAAGGCTCGGCAGTCCTGCAGAAAATAATAGAATACCGGTCAGCGCTCCCCGCTGAAAAACGGGAACTCTACAATTTCAGCATTGTATCGGCCGACTCTCTTCTTCTGGGAAATTCACCGGCCATCGGGTTTATTATTTCGTTACTGAGGGTACTCGACAATCCTGCCGATGATATCAGCAGGGCTGCTATGCTGAGGTTCGGGCTGCTCGCAGCAGGAAGAATTGAAGTTGAAAAGATCCCCATTATGAGCGATGACCTCGCAGCATTCTCGGAGAATTATTTTCCTGCACATTACCGGGATTTCCTGGAGACAGTAAGACATCTCCCGTTGTGGGATGTAACTGAAAGATCAATTGGCTTCTTCGGACTTGGAGATCATCCGGGGAATGTAATGTATTTGAATGGTTTTCAGGATATTGTGATAAAATTCAGTTCCGGGGCGAATCCGGGGATCAGGCCTTTCCTCGAGTGGTGGGATACCGAAGGTGTCAAAAAATCGGCATCACTGCCCGGTCAGCAGAATTCAATCAGGGTCCTTACAATTCATAAAGCCAAAGGTCTTGAATTCAAGGTAGTGATCCTTCCTTTCATAAGCTGGAACCTCGATCACAAGCCCTTTCAAAAGAATATCCTGTGGGTCAGCCCTGAAGTGCCTCCTTTCAACAGGCTTGGCATAGTGCCCGTGAAATATGGCAGCAGCCTTTCCGATACAATATTTGCCAGGCAATACTTTGATGAAAAGTACTCTGCATATCTCGATAACATCAACCTGCTGTATGTTGCTTTTACAAGAGCAATTGATGCACTTTACGGCTTTGCCCCGGAGTCGCCGAAGGCCAGTAAGATTGCGTCAGTCCTAAAAGAAGCTGTCAGCAGCAGGGATTCAGCAGGTAATTTAACCGGATTTATACCGGGTGACTTTTATGATCCTGCTAATAATATTTTTGAATACGGGGAGATGCCCGCAGGAGCATGTTCACCTGAAGTTTTAAATAAAATCGATATCACTCGCTATCCGGTAAGTGACAATATTGATTCCATAAGGCTCAGGCTGCACTGGGACAGCTATTTCATCAACGACAGCAAGGGATCCAGGAGCAGGATCAACTACGGAAAGCTGATGCACGAGATATTCCAGGAGATCCTTACCCCGGAAGATATCGTACCTGCAGTCAGGAAAAAAATCCTCGAAGGGAAAGTCACCGAAGCTGATGAAGCCGGATTCACCGCGCACCTCATGTCACTTTTAAGCAAACCTGATGTAAGCAGCTGGTTCGCTAAAGATGCAGAGGTACTTACCGAGGCCTCAATATTATTGCCGGGTGGCTATACAAGGCGGCCCGACAGAATTATTTTCAGGGATGGCAAAACTATTATTATCGATTTCAAGTTCGGAGAGGAAAACCCCCATCATCTTTCACAGTTGCGGCAGTACAGAAACCTGATTAACAGCATGGGATACCTGTGCCGGGAAGCTTACCTGTGGTATGTCGATGCCGATAAAATTGTCGCGATCTGATGAATATGTTATATAACATAAAACCGGAGTTTTCATGGGGCCACGGCCGCAGGTTCAATTCCTATCCCGATTATTTCAGGAAGCGGTTCGGTACAAGAATGCAGAAAGTTTCGATTGATGCCGGCTTTACATGCCCCAACCGTGACGGGACAAAAGGTTCAGGGGGCTGTACCTATTGTGATAACAGGGCATTTAATCCGTCATACTGTTCAGCGTCAAAATCAGTTACGCGCCAGATAGAGGAGGGGATTGAATTTCATAGTAAAAGGTACAGGAGAGCCGGATCGTACCTGGCTTATTTTCAGGCCTATTCAAATACTTATGCGCCTGTTGAGAGGCTCAGGGAAATTTACAGCGAGGCTCTGAAAAATGAGTTGGTACGGGGACTGATAATTGGCACCAGGCCCGACTGTGTCGGCAACGGTGTGCTTGATCTGCTGCAGGAATTATCGAAGACCTGTTATGTATCGGTAGAATACGGGATTGAATCATGTTATGACAGGACGCTTGCGAGGATAAACCGCGGACATACATTCGGAGAGGCAGTCG
This sequence comes from Bacteroidales bacterium, assembly GCA_049691735.1. GTDB lineage: Bacteria > Bacteroidota > Bacteroidia > Bacteroidales > VadinHA17 > LD21. Next base: position 3,172 of record JBAVOD010000207.1, on the reverse strand, counting down.
CAGCCCTTGAAAAGACCTGCTCAATGGGTATAAATACCGGAGCCCATTTTATCTTCGGCCTGCCGGGAGAAAAACACGATGATATGATGAACGAAGCAGATATCATCTCAGGGCTGCCACTGACTACTGTAAAGTTCCACCAGCTGCAGATCATAAAAGGTACGCGGCTTGAGGATGAATTCAAAGGCAACCCTTCGGATTTTGAACTTTTTACCTGGGATGAATACCTCGGTTTTATAATCAGGTTCCTAGAAAAGCTTAATCCTGAAATTGTTGTTGAACGCTTTACCGGCGAAGCCCCTCCGCGGTTCCTGGCGAACGAGCCCTGGAGCAGCAGGAGGACCGATCAGATAATGACTCTGATCGAGAAAAAACTGGAAGATCTCGATACCTGGCAGGGCAAACATTATAAAAGCTGAAAATGGTTTACTTTCTCGAGCGTATAGCAAGGCATCTCTTCAACCAGAATTCCGATACCGGTCTGCTTGTATTTCCAAGCAGGAGGGCAGGTCTCTATTTTCTCAAATACTATTCGCTGCAGTCCGATAAGCCGGTCTGGGCGCCTGAGATCATGACCATTAATGAATTTTTCAGGTCACTGACGGATCTCCGCATTGCAGAAAGCGAAACACTTCTTTTTGAACTTTATAAGATCAACAGGAAGCTTAACAGTAAAGCTGAGAGCTTTGATGAATTTTATTTCTGGGGCGGCATGCTCATAAACGATTTTGAGGATATCGACAAATATATGGCTGACGTCCCCGAATTGTTCCGCAATATAAAGGATCTCAAAAATATAGATGAACAGTTCGCTGACATCGATGATGAAAAGGCTGAAATTATCAGGAGATTCTGGAAGAATTTTGAGCCGGAAAAGCCTACAGCCGAGAAGGAAGGTTTCATTTCAGTGTGGTCAGTCCTGAATGATCTCTATTCAGGGTTCAGGTCACATCTCCGTGCCCGGCGCATTGCCTATGAAGGGATGATATTCAGGGATGTGGCTGAAAAATTCATTGCGGAAGGGTGTTTTGGAGTGAAGTGGAAGACAATACATTTCATCGGATTCAATGCTCTCAATAGTTGTGAGGCGACAGTGATGAAAGCACTTAAAAAGGAAGGCATTGCCAGATTTTACTGGGATTTTGACAACTCTTACATCAGCGGGGGTAAGCTCAATTCGGCAGGATTTTTCCTGAAACGGAACCTGATCACCCTGGGAAACGATATGCCGGGTGACTGGAGTTACGATACCCTCCTTTCTTCTGACGGACTTAATGTAAAAACAAGGGTCATTGAGACTACTTCTGATGTGGCACAGGTGAAGCTGATACATCAGCTTCTTGCCGGTCTCCCCGGAATAGCGCCGGAGAATGCACATCATACCGCAGTGATCCTCGGCGACGAGAATCTTCTTGTGCCGATCCTTACAAGTCTGCCGGACGAGCTTTACGATGTAAATATCACTATGGGTTATCCGCTGAAGATGACAGGTGTTTATACACTCGTCCGATCAATGCTTAATCTTCAGAGGAACACCAGGGAGTTGAAGGGAGCAATCTTTTTCAGAGGACTGGATGTCATTGAGATACTTGAGCATCAGCTGATTAAGAATTTAATGTCAGATGATGAAAAGAAGTTGTCGGAAAGCCTGAGGTTGTCAGGTCCGGCAATGATATCGGCAACCTATTTCGGTTCAACTCAGAACCTCAAGCCTGTTTTCAGTGTGTGCGTATCTGCTTCGGGGATATCTGATCAGATAAGGGAAATACTGGCTATGGTTTCCAATATTCATGGCGGGAATCCTGATACCGGAAAGGAGCTGTTGAATGAACAGAAAATGAGGGATGAGTTTATTTACAGGGTCGTATTGTCGTTAAACCGGCTTGATCCGATAGTAAAATCGCCTGAAGTATCAGTAAACAAAGAGACATTCATCAGGATACTCGACGGGATACTGAGAAGTCAGTCGGTGCCTTTCACTGGAGAGCCTTTATCGGGTATCCAGATAATGGGCATACTCGAAACCAGGGCTCTCGATTTCACGAACCTGGTGATCCTGTCGGTAAATGAAGGAGTCCTTCCTGTTGTCTCTTCAGGATCGTCTTTTGTTCCGCTAAGCATCAGAGAGGCTTTCGGACTCCCGACAATCAATCATCAGGAATCGGTTTTTGCCTACCATTTTTACAGGCTGCTCCACAGGGCTGAGAACGTGACATTCATTTACAACTCAGATTCGGGGGGTCTGAGGACAGGTGAAATCAGCAGGTTTCTGGTGCAAATGAAATATGAGCAGATCCTGAAACCGGAGGTGCTGAACCTTGGCTTTGTGATCAAGGCTCCCCCTGCGATTGCCCCTGTATTGGAAAGAATCCCCCTGCATTCGCAGAGGCTTGGGAAGTACTACCCTGACGATGGCACCGCGGCTTCAGTGTCACCAACTGCAATAAACACATGGTTGGGCTGCAGGATGAGGTTTTATTACAGGTATGTGAGCGGATTGAAGGAGCCTGAAGTCGCACCAGCAGATTTTAACTTTATGAAATTCGGTAAGGTCCTGCATCAGGTAATGCATAATATTTATGCGCCCTATACCGGCAGGGAGCTTACAGCAGGCATCCTTGACCCGCTTATTAAGGAGGAGGGCTTTATTCTTGATATGATCGACAGTGCTGCTGCCGCTGAGAGCAGCCCTGATCTTGCTAATCCATCAACCGGGAATGATATAATAATCCGGGACGTTCTGCTTGTTTATGTACTCAGGGTACTATGTGCCGACAGGTCGGTTGCGCCTTTCAGGATAATCGGGCTCGAAATGCCGGTAAGCTTTGAGCAGAATGTTGAAATCGCAGGAAAGCCTCACAGATTGCGTATTGGCGGGAATATTGACAGGATCGATCTTAATTCAGGCGTGATCCGGATTGTGGATTACAAGACCGGAACTGCCGCATCTGAAATAGAATCGATAGCCGGTCTTTTTGATGATGATCGTGAAAAAGATACAGACTGCTGGCTCCAGACGCTCCTGTATTGTGAGGCATACCTTGCTTCCGATCCGCATGCATCCGTAAGGCCATCAGTGTACAAAGTGAAGGAGCTATCGGGTAAGTCGCTGGCAGATAAGCTGATCCTTAAGCCTGACAGGAACTGTGGATCGCCTGTTGAAGATTACAGG
>JBAVOD010000206.1:0-7892 GCA_049691735.1 Bacteroidales bacterium | reverse complement strand
CCGTGATAAGATTTTATACAAAAAAAGGAGGTAACCATGGCATTTAAAGCGGTATTCATTGCTCACGCGCCTGATGCGGATTTTGAAAAACATCATAATCTGATAGAAACAGGTAGGTACAAACTTTATACATATGTTGTAAATACACAGGACGAAGCCATTAAAGTTTGTAAGGATCTTTACGAAAAGGAAAGAATTGATTCGGTATTGCTCTGCCCGGGCTTTACCCATAAGGATGCGGCTGAGATCTTTGAGGCCCTGGAAAATAAGGTTGCGGTGTGTGTTTCGCGGGGTGACGGACCAAGCAACAAGATCACCGGACCTGTTCTGCAAAAAGAGTTTTTTGGCTGATTGAGTGAAATATTCAGCTCCCCTAATGCTCAATAGTGAATTCCTTAAAGTGCGCCGGGGGCAATGTGCCAATATCCACACTTTCAACATATCCATACCGGGGACCCGTCCTGCACCATTCAATAAATTGATCCAGCTTCTCCCTGTCCCCTTCGGCTTCGATATAAACACTTCCGTCGGGCATGTTTTTTACATATCCCTTTAATTTCAGGTGCCTGGCTTCACTTGCTGCGGTCCACCTGAACCCTACTCCCTGGACCATGCCCGTGACGCGGATACTATAATGCAGTAAATTTTCCATTTCAGGCGAATATTTCGGCTGCATGCCAGATCAAACTTAAACAGGTGCAATATATTTAATCATAAAAGTAGGTTAAATGGATAACTTTTAAAAGTGTGTAAATCCGGTGCGAGGTGCGGGGGTGCACCACAGGGGAACTCACTCAAAATAATGGATTTAATAGCCCCCTTCAGGGCATGCGCGTCAACTTAAGAGTATTTATTTATCTGATTTTCTTCAACACCGCTGGTGTTGAGTGGATCAAGACGGCCCTTTACCATGGACGTTACCATGGATATTGGACTTCGATGCCGCTGGCATCTCACGGGAACTATAATTATGCTAATATGCCCACTGCTCCTGGTGAGGCTTATGATATTGAAAAAGGAAAAGTAACAGAAGAACGATAGAAGATTTAAACACACGCGAAACACCTTCTAAATCTAAAACTTATAAAACAAAAAATCCTTAAGTTGACGCGCATGCCTAACGAGGCTTAAAAATGGAAGAGTAAGGTTATTATCGGAACTAAACTTCAAGTTTATTGTTTTCAATTTATATAAGTTACGGACATGAAAAAAGCACTTTTTTCCATCTTAGCATTATTTGCTGCCATTGTGGCTGCAAACGCCCAGTCACCTAAAGATGAGGTACTGAATCTGGTTACTTCGCTTGACAATTCAATTGTCAAAAAGGATAGTATAAAGATTAAATCGTTGCTTACTGAAGATTTTATCGGAGTAATCCCCACTGGAGAGACATTTACAAGGGACCTCTATATACGTTTTCACTGCAGGCCCAATATTGGTCTTATGTCGATAAACAGCATCGATAAGGACAGAACGGTTGTTCGTTTATATGGCAATTGTGCAATTGTCAACCGCCGCATACATGTATCAAAAAAGGCACCTGACGGTTCTGCGAGAAGCTTTGATGTACAGCGTATTGAGGTTTGTATTCAGCGACAGGGCAAATGGTACATTGCTGCAGGTCAGGGGACAGAAGTAAGTAATAAGTGACAGTATTGTTTCCTTATTGTAAGCAGTCGTTCAGGCTGGTGTTCCACCCTTTAATTGATTAAAACAGCTCACCGGCCACCCCTCGCCGAAGCGGGGCAGGCTCTCCTTCAAAAGGAAGGGAAATGTTAAGCCTTCAATCACCCACAGTGCATATTGTAGCAGATAAGCTCAAAGTCCTTCTCCTGCGCCTCTGCGTAGCCGCTACGGTGTAGCAAGGCGAGGAATTTAAGGGTCAGAAGGAGGGTGCAGCGCCATTAGTGAAAAGGTGGATACTCCTACCGCACTAATTGTCGCAAGTCAGGAAATCTAATATCCCCTGAAATAAAATTGACTCTTATATCAGCAAGGCTTAATTTTGATATCAGAATAACATAAATACCTTACCATAATGAATAAGAACCTTAACCGCAGATGGTTTATTAAAAATGCTTCAATTGGAGTTTTGGGGGCCGGATTATTAGGCAGCAGGAGCCTTGCGACTACTATTAAGGATAATAAAAACAGAATTCCCGGGAAATTGGTCTATCGAACACTTGGAAAAACCGGTATCAGGGTCCCCGTGATCGGAATGGGAATTTTATCTTCAGGCAGCCCAGCTTTGATAATGGCAGCAATTGATGCCGGAATAACTCACTTCGACTCCACTGCCGGCCAGCCTCAGCAAATGCGAAATGAGGAAATGCTCGGTGAGGTTCTCAAGGGGCGGCCAAGGGATTCATTTATTTACGGCACCAAGATCCATCTTCCCCAGGATTACAAGACGGGGCTCTATGAAAAAGCGGCTACCGAGAATGAATTCACCAGGATACTTGATGCATCCCTGAAAAGCTTACAGATGGACTATGTGGATATCCTGTATCATCATATGGTCTCCCGGAGAGAATCAGCCTTCTATGAGCCTGTCATGTCAGCCATGGAAAAGGCGAAGAAAGCCGGAAAAGCCCGGTTCCTGGGTTTAACCAGCCATAGCAATGTTCCTGAAGCGGTGAAGGCGGCTGCTGATTCAAAATTTTATGAGGTTGTCATGGCTGCATACAATCCCCGGCAATTAAACAAGCTTCAGGTCAAAGAAGCTATTGCCGATGCAGCCGAAGCAGGGCTGGGAGTAGTAGCAATTAAGTTGATAAGGGGAGATGTTGAAAAAGGACAGGAGGTAAATTCGGGAGCATCATTGAAATGGGTCCTCCAGGATACAAATATACATGCAACAGTACCGGGATTCAGCAACTTTGCTGAGATGAATGCGGATCTGTCGGTCATGGAAGATATGAACCTTACCGGCGCCGAAATAAGCTACCTTAAAAAGATGGATTCATGCACGGGCTTATTCTGCCAGGGTTGCGGCGAGTGTCTTCAGCAATGCAGGGCCGGACTTCCGGTTCCTGATCTGATGAGGGCGTTTATGTATGCATACGGTTATGGGCAACCATCACTCGCACACAACCTGTTGACATCCCTGGAGCTTCCTCATAAGGTCTGCAATGATTGCTCTTCGTGCCGGGTCGTATGCCGGAATGGATGGAAGGTATCAGAGAAGATATGTGATATTGTCCGGCTCAGGGATGAACCGTCAGGTTTTCGGGTATGAGATAAATTCGATTGCTTTTTGGAATGAATCGACCACTCCGGTTTACTTCTTTAATGCCGCTTTCGTAAAGATATAATCAGGAATATTCTGGTCAAATTTAACGCTTGTTATCCTGAATTCCGTTCCGTCACCTTCTTTGAGCACATCTTTGTAGTTTATGGTCATGGGGAACCATCGCCCCTGAACCTGCTTTACATCTGTCAGAATGGTTCGTTTAAGCAGCTGACCGCTTTTTGCATACATTTCCTGCTTCAGCGGAACAAAACGTTCGGTATCAACCCAGATCTTCTGCGAAAAGTAAGTTGCGTCGTCAACTTTGGCAGTTAATTCAAGAACATATGTATTCCTCCCATCGATAGTCTCATTGCCCGTTACCTTTGCATTATATACATCAGTAAGTTTCCGGTCATCCATCATATCTTCATACGAAAGATCCGAACCCATAACCGACTGGCGGAGCATATGGCCTGAGATCTGAATGATGCGGTCAGTTGATGGCGAATATATCCACAATTGATTTTCAAGCTTCAGCATCTTGGTGCCCTGTTCACGGGCGGGAGACAAATACTCGGTAAATGACTGTTTTGTGCCGGTCGTATATGTTCTGGAAGTGATAGTCCGGCTTATCCGACGACCGTGAATGATCATTTCCGAGTCGAAGATCCGGTTTTTGGAGGACATGTTTTTATCGACCCTGTCTAATATTTCATTTGCTGTAGGATCAGCGAAGCTTACCAGGGACAGTCCCGATAAAATAATTATTGTAATTAATCTCATATGACTTAACTTAAGTATTTCGTCTTATAATCAGTAATTCAGGAACCCGCAGGGCGACTTCCAGTTCTATACTTCCAGCTCATGGAACAGCTGCGATGTTCTCCTTTTATATATTGCAAAACCTGCAAGAGCACTTCCGAGTACGGTTGCTATCAATCCGGGGAAGAACCCTATGTAAAATAAGGACGGAGTTATCTCAGCTCTATAAACTGAGGGCAGCATCATACCTACGTTTTTTGTAACAGCAGATATGTCGATACCATATGTTTGTGTGAGATAAGCGGCTATCAGTCCCAACCCTGTCCCAATAACCGAACCTATGATACCTATCAGGAGTGCTTCATAAATTGTTGTTTTGTATATATGTTTCTTCTCCTCACCAAGGGCAAGCCGGATCCCAAATTCACTGTATCTTCGCAAACCGCCGAGCAGACCTGTATTCCAGAGTACGATCGACATTGCAATTATAAAGATGACGCTCATCATTGCTTTGGCACTGCCGGCAAGCTTCAGATAATCTCCCATCCCCGCCTGTTCGGTCAGCCTTGACATTACAGGTGAAAACTCATCACTTGCTTTACTGTATTTTTCATTGAATGCGGTCTCCAGCTGTTTTGCCCTGAGATCATCATAAACTCCGTCCTTAAAATATCCAAGTACCTCACTTGCAGCGTCGTTCATATCAAGCCCCTGCTGTGCATCACGTATGTCCATGAAGATCGCACCCCTGTCGAGCAGCGAATTACCAAAGCGCAGTGTTCCGCTGACAGTGAATGTCTGAAACATCATACTTCCGTTCATGGTCGAACCGAAAAGTGTTATTTTATCACCCGGAGAGACGCCAAATCTTTCAGCAAAGTCATCGCTAATGAGCGCTTCGCCGCTTTCAGAGGGTAATGATCCCTTCACTATTGATTTACTTATGTTCATGCGCTCAACCTCATGAGAACCCGGGGAGAGGAGATCGACTGCCGTTACTACCGCCTGCCCCTGTCCCCTGGTTTCTCCAAGGGAATCAGGGACATCAAGAAGGCCTCCTGCGTGAATTCGCTCAACCCATTCCATAGAAGGATAATCAGCCTGAAGCCGTGCCATAAGATCCTTTACATTAAGCAACGCAAGGTCATTTGGCATCTCATCAGCATTTTCAGCATAAGCCCGGGTTTGAATTTTGACATGGCCGGTGGTAAATCTGGCGTTCAGGTCTGTAACATCACTGAAAATACCCTGCAGAAAACCACTCATGAATACTGTTAAAAAAACTCCGAGAGCAACTACTATGACAGGAAGTAAGCTGCGGCTTTTATCTCTTATGATTCCTTTAAATAAAAATTTTATCATACTATTTTCCCCCTTAAAGCATCTGTCGGTTTCATTTTTGAAATTTTACGGGCAGGCAGGTAACTGACAATTGTAGAAGTTATTACGACAAGTATAATTGTAGTCACTATCAGCCCTATGCTATAATATGGAAAGATATTTTCCGCTGCCGGAAGATCTGTTGCCTGCGCCGCTTTCATAGGTATTCCCGCTATCCCAAGCAGTAAAAACAACGGTATCCCGTAAGCAGCACCGAGAAGAGTTGCTAAAATACTGTGAGCACCACCCTCAACAGTAAAAATCCCGACAACCTGCGGCCGGGTCATCCCGAGTGCAATGTAGGTCCCTATCTCTTTCTGCCTGCGGAAAATCGACAAAACCTGGGTATCGAAAATGGCAATCAGTGCGATTATCATCAAAAGACCCTCCATGATCGATCCTCCGGCCTTTTTAGCCTGAATTATCTTGTCCATATCTGCAAGGAGGAAAGCCTGATCCTTGAATACCCAGCCGCTGAAGTTCTTCTTCTTATAATCCTTTGCAGCCACCAGCAGGGTAGCTTCATTTCCCATTCCCATCATTTTCTGAAGAACATCAAGACGGAGATAGATCTGGCCCTTGTCGGCAGAAGGGACATCACAATCAAAAACTGATGCGATCTGTATTTCGCGGGCATCAAATGTTCCGTTCTTATCGCGCCATCTTATAAGAAGGTTATCTCCCGCTTTAAGCTTGGCTGATTCGGCCATCCTTTTTCCGATAATGGCATAATCAACATCACCCGAAGGCAACAGCTTGTCGGTCGGAAGCTTAAGCACCTTCTGCCCCGGGTCGATCCCCTTGAGAATGACCGATTTCATCCGTCCCTGCGGAAAGGCAGTTGCCTGCGCGATCAGGACCGGAACAAGTTTCTTAATTTCTATTTCCGACTGAATTTCACCGGATATCGGCTGGTGTGCGTCTATTATGGAATAGGGATCATACCTGTCGTATTCAGGGTGCCAGTACTGGCCGTCGCCAGTTTCCCATTCACTCGTATCAAGGCGGCTTTGCCTGTTCCATCCATCGATAAGTCCGTTGTAGAATACAATAATGACAAATGCAAATGAGAGGACCGATACATTGAGCCATGTTCTCAGGCCGGCTCCCATAAGGTTTTTAAACGCCAATTTAAGTGCCAGCATAGTTTTAATTTTTTGAAGCTGTAACAAGAACATCCCTGGCAACCTTACCGTCTTCGAGCGAAATGATCCGGTCAAGATATTTCATGACCTTTTCGTCGTGAGTTGCAAAAAGGAATGTTGTTTTTAATTCCCTGTTCAGGTTCTTCATTGTCTGGAGGATATGATGGGAATTTATCGAGTCGAGGTTTGCTGTCGGTTCATCGGCAAGTACTATTTCGGGCCGTTTTACCATCGACCGCGCTATTGCCACGCGCTGACATTCACCCCCTGAAAGCATCGACGGACGGGATTTGACCTTATCTGTAAGTCCGACCCATTCCAGAGCATCCATTACTGCCTTTCTTCTTTCGGCAGCCGACAATTTCTGGAGTAAAAGCGCAAATTCGACATTCTCATAAACTGTGTATACCGGCAGGAGATTATACGTCTGGAAAATAAATCCGATATGAAGGTTCCGGAGCCTTGCGGATTCTTTATGGCTGAGGGAGGAGATTGATCGGCCAAGTACAGTTACCTCACCCTCCGACGGTGTATCGAGCGAGCCGATAATATTGAGCAGGGTTGTTTTTCCCGATCCGCTGGGGCCTACCAGCCCCGCAAACTCGCCGGTCCCAATACTGATGTTTATATCCTTAAGGGCGGTAAATGCCGCTTTCCCTACCGTAAAACGCTTTATGAGGTTTTCAGTTTTTACTATTGAAGAATTTTCCATTGAGACATTAATTAGTGATTCAAGACAAACATAAGTTGCAATCCTTTCCCCGCAAAAAGGTTCTCTCCGCTGCCTTGAGCGGGAATAATATATTGTTCGGGATTCCAGTACGCCATAAGATAAAATGTAACATTGTTAAACTGCTTCTGCCAGTTCAAAAAGTTATAACTCTTCCCGTTTTTCCAGTCGTAGTAAACAATGCTGCTGAGGTTGTCGAAGATGCCGACCGGGTAGGAGAGTGACAACACCGAAAATGTAGCCGGATTTACGAAACCGAACGGATTTTCATCATTGGCCGCAACCAGCTGTTCGAAAATCAGATAGAGTCCGTTCCCGATGCCGAATGTATAATCGAGCCCCGCATTCAGAATCTCCTGATTTGTGAAAATCCCGGTTTCTTTTGCCTTGTGAGTCCACGAACCTTCGAACCAGAAGCCAACGACCATATCAAGCTTGATGTCAAAGCCGATCCTGTTCTCAGGCACCTCAGCGAAAGGAGGGACCGGACCATCGATATTCCTGGTATCAGCCACGCGGTAATTATATGTCAGCGCAGCTTCGCCTTTAGGAACAGGTAGCTGAACCCTGCCGCCTGCTTCAGGAAAGTGATTGCTGGTTGCTGCCGGATCCCATCCTCTTGGAGCCTTGTTCCCATATAAGC
>JBAVOD010000205.1:0-7918 GCA_049691735.1 Bacteroidales bacterium | reverse complement strand
AGGCAAGCCTGTCGACGGAACGCTCTTCTGAAAAACTATAATAACCAATTCAAATCATTTTCAATGAAATCTCTTCTTACTCTCAGAAATTTAGTTATTCTTTTGTCAGTTGCCACCCTGTTTGTAGCGGCCGGCTGTGCCAGGAATGAAGTGGTCGACCAGTGCCTGACAGGACATAAATACGGCTTCATCGGAGGCTTGTGGCATGGCTTCATAGCTCCTTTTGATTTTATTGGGATGCTTTTCAACAGGGATATAACAATGTATGCCCAGAACAACAACGGTGGTCTTTATGCACTCGGATTCCTGATCGGAAGCGGCGGCTGGGGATTCTTCAGCAGCAAGGGGGTTCGCCGGGTTCAGCAGCGGCGGGTAAAAGTCAGCCCAGGCAGATTTGATAAGGCTGAGATAGTTGAATAGGCAACCGTTACGAAAGGCAAGGATGGGAAGGGAAATGAGAGGCGCTATTGTATTGTTATTAAGTATTATGACACTGGCAGCTGGCAGCTGCATCTCCTCAAAGCATATTCCTGCCTCGCGCCTGTCAAAGATCCCGGACCGGAAAAATCTGTATTACTTCCATTGTGACGACAGCACCTGGATTGTCAGGCCGGTGCCATCAGCCGGGAATATATTCGCAGGGATCATATTCAAGCCTGCTCAGATAAAAAAGAGCCGCAATGTGAGTATCTATGCATCACCTCTTTCGGATGTAAAAATTAATGACGGAGTGCTTACCATTCCAATGCAGGATATATATAAGGTTGAAAACTTCAGGATAAGCGCCGGGATGATCCTGGGAGCCGTAGGGGTAGTGACTTTCCTGTTCCTGATACCGGTCTTCCTTTGAAGAAGTTGCAGGTTGAGTGGAAAATGATTTATTTTTTAATGCGAATTAAGGGTTGAAAGTTAAATAAAACATTAACCCCTAGATCAACAAATAATAACCGCTAATAATGTAATAAGGTCAGAGGAGTTTTGGTTTTTCTCTGCTACTAAGGTTAAGATAGAAAATAAGGTTTATGTCCGGCACTATCGAAGGATATAACTACGACGTCTTCATCAGCTACCACCGGAAAGACAATAAGCACGACGGCTGGGTAAAGACATATGTATCTGATTTGATTTTTTTCAACCTTATTTGTATCTTCAGACCTTAGTAGAAAATTGATATCTAACAGATTATAACCTTATTACCTTATTGATAAGCAAATGAAAGTTGAATATAATAATTTATATACCCATTTTATTTTTTCAACTTTCCTTAGAGAGACAGTGATTCTGAATTCTATCTGGGAACGCTTAATTTACATTTTTAACTTACAGCTATTCTTAAAGTCCTTTTTTCCTGATGGATTATAATACAAAATGGATCCTTCCTCCCACCGATAAAGTCCGAGGAGTCGGGGTTCATCCGCATCGGGGATTTGAAACTGTCACAATAGCTTATCACGGTTCGGTTGCACACCACGACAGTGCAGGCAATAGCGGCGTTATCCGCGAAGTGGATATCCCAGTGGATGACTGCAGGCTCAGGTGCACAGGGCACAGGGCACAGGACAAGAAAAGCAAGAGCAGGGAAGCCTTATCAGCTCCTGGCTTTCTTTTTGGCGGCCCTAGCCTTAACTATAAGACAGATCACAAATCCCACGCCCAAAACTATGAGGATATGTGAAAGGTAAGGAAAGATCTGATCACGGATATCATAGATATAGTAGCCGATCACAGCAAGAATTATATTCCAGATACCTGCTCCGGCGAATGTGTAAAGCACGAAGTTCCGGAGGCTCATCTTTGCAAGCCCTGCCGGGATCGATATCAGGTGCCTTATCCCGGGGACAAGCCTGCCGATGAATGTTGATGTGTTCCCGTTCCTTATGAAATAATTCTCTGCCCGCTTCACCTTTTCGACTGAAAGAAGAAATACCTTTCCCAGCTTTGATCCTGCAAATTTGTAAACGATCGGACGCCCCAGGTAATAGGCAAGTGTATAATTGATAAGAGATCCGCAAAGCGCACCCATGGTCCCGAACAGCACAACACCGAAAACGCTCAGATCTCCCTGGGCAGCCTTATAAGCGGCAAACGGAATGACGATCTCCGATGGTAACGGGAGAAATGTGCTCTCGATGGCCATAAGCAGGGCCACCGAAAAGTAATTCAGATTCGCCATGTACCAGTCTAAAAGTGATTGGAAGATCTCCATTACGCAAAAATATTATTTTGCCTGCAAGATATCTAATTAAAATATTCTACCGCTGAATTATTAAATTTGTTTGTCCAATAATCTGTTAACTGGTTGTAAATAAATATCGCATGGAAGACCTGCAGACAACATACCTCGGCCTGAAGCTCAGGAATCCGCTTATCGCCGGAAGTTGCGGACTCACAAATTCAATTGCGCATCTGAAAACCCTTGCTTCAAAGGGTATTGGTGCTGTGGTTCTCAAGTCTCTGTTTGAAGAACAGATAAACGTGGAGACCGAGAAGGTCATTAAAAATGAACAGGGAGAGATCAAGGTCCTCACAAGGGCCACCGACACCCTGTTTTCCAGAAGGATACACGATTACGATGAGGCTTATTCATATATTTATGACTTTGCCAAAAGGAATACAGTTGACAAATATCTTGATTTCCTCAGGGAAGCAAAAAAAACTGTGGAAGTACCCCTGATCGCAAGCATTAACTGTGTTTCGGGTATCGACTGGCATGAGTTCGCGAGGAAAATACAAAGCACGGGAGTTGACGCACTTGAACTGAATATTTATGTCCTGCCTTCTGACTGGAAAAGGAACGGTGAAGAAAACGAAAAGATCTACTTTGACATTATAAAGGAGGTGAAAAGCTATGTTGATCTCCCTGTGGCAGTTAAGATCGGCTATTATTTTTCTTCGCTGACACGGTCGGTCATTAATCTTTCCGAAACAGGAATTGAGGGACTGGTCCTTTTCAACAGGCCCTACAGTCCCGATTTTGACATCGACAAGCTCGAGATATGCCAGGGTCCGGTACTGAGCACTGCTGAAGAATACAATCATACCCTGAGATGGGTTTCAATACTTTCGGGCCAGCTGAAATGCGACATTTCTGCTACCACAGGTGTGCATGACTATTCAGCGTTCATCAAGCAGCTTCTTGCAGGAGCCACAACCGTACAGATTGCTTCTGCCCTTTACCGCGAAGGATTTGATGTTATCACGGATATCCTTTTGAAGACCGAGCAATGGATGAGAAAGCATAAATTTGAGAACATCGACTCCTTCAGAGGCGTTTTGAGCAGATCAAACCTCGAAAATCCGGCAGCAATTGAACGGGTTCAGTTTATGAAATACTATTCCGGAATTGACTGAGGCCTGAAGAGCTTCGGGTTTGCAGCCCTTATCCACTGAGGAACGGCATTCAAGAGGATCACAAACACGCAAATAATTATCAAAACCGTAAGGGTGAGATTTATTAGCCCCGGCAAAAGGGTTTCAGGCTCCTGCGCCTGGGGTATGTAGATATTTTTGATGTTCAGGTATGCAGCCGTGAGAGTTGTAACTCCGACAAAAAGCATCGGGAGCAGTGTGACCCATGCATATTTTATCCTTCCCCTGTTTATTATGAATGAAGTCCCGATGGCAAGAGCTATTGTGGCAAGAAGCTGGTTTGCCGCTCCGAACATGGGCCAGATGGTGGCTACAGACCCGGTATATATAAAATAGGCCCAGGCAAAGACTATTAGCCCGCTTGCGATCAGGTTGCCGGCGAGCCAGTCTGTTTTCCGGAACGGCTTATAGACTTTCCCGAGGGTTTCCTGCAGAAGGAATCTCCCGATTCTTGTTCCCGCGTCAATGGTTGTAAGAATGAAAAGCGCCTCGAACATAATGGCAAAGTGATACCAATACGACATCAGGTGGGCCATTCCGGGTATAGATGAGAAAATATATGCCATTCCGACGCCGAGGGAAACCGCACCTCCGGTACGACCCGCGATCTTTTCGCCGACACTCGCCGAAAGCTGTTCTAAATTTGATTGAGTGAACCCCATCTCGTGCAGCCGGGGTAGTATTGCCTGGAGCTTGTCGGCCGGAACATTTATCTGAAAATAATCGAGAGGAAGCAGGCTTGTTGCGGCAATCAGGGCCATGATACTGATAGCGGCCTCGGTAAGCATGGCGCCGGCTGCGATCGGCTTTATATGCGATTCCTTCATTATCATTTTCGGTGTTGTGCCCGAGCTTACAAGTGAATGAAAGCCCGATATTGCCCCACAGGCAATCGTTATGAAAAGATAAGGATACAGCTTCCCCGGGATTATCGGCCCCCCTCCTTTATCAAAGCTGGTAAATGCAGGCATTTTTATATCGGGTGCAACAATTATCAGACCGATAGCCAGCAAACCAATAACCGAGATCTTCATTATCGAACTCAGGTAATCGCGTGGTGACAAAAGCAGCCAGACCGGGAGGACCGACGCGAGAAAGCCGTACAAAGCTATCAGTAGAGTGAGGGTTTTGCGGTCGAAGGTAAACCATCCGGCAACATTCGACCCCGGAATATACCGGCCAAGCACAACAACGGCAATCAGCATAATGACCCCGAATATTGTTGCCTCGAGCGTTTTTCCTTTCCTTATCCTGAACATCCACACACCCATAATCAGGGCAATCGGAATAGTCGAAGCAATTGTAAAGGTACCCCACGGGCTTTCAGCAAGGGCATTTACAACGACAAGCCCAAGTCCGGCCAGAGCAATGACAATGATCAGCAGGATGGCGAAGGAAGTAGTGGTACCGCTCAGCCTGTTGATCTCTTCCTTTGCAATTGCCGCAAGTGATTTCCCGTCATGCTGTACCGAAGCTGTAAGTATCACAAGGTCATGGACTGCTCCGGCCATCACAGCCCCGATAAGCATCCACAGCAATCCGGGCATAAAGCCGAACTGGGCTGCCAGTACCGGGCCAACGAGAGGACCTGCACCGGCAATTGCTGCAAAATGATGTCCGAACAACACCCATTTGTTCATCGGGTAATAATTCTGCCCGTCATAAAGCCTGTATGCAGGGGTCTGGTCCAGATCACTGGTAACTGCAACTTTTGCTGCTATAAAACTGAAATACAACCTGTAAGCAATCGCAAAAACTGCAATTGTCCCTATAACCACGGGCATCGCGTTCATATCAGGTATTGGTTGGAAATGACAGGTTCAAGATAATCATTTAGGCGGTTTTGCCATAATTTTTGTCAAATCCTCTTAATCCGTTCAGGGATTGGCTGGTCAATGATTATCGGAACCTGTTCGATTATGGTATTGGTTGTATCGAGCTGAAAAGCCTTGATATCGCTTATACTAAGCCGCCTGATAACGCTGTTTAATGCTATTACAAAATTTTCCCATCCAGGAAGCTTATAGTCCCTGATTATCATCCGCTCTATGAGGATGAATTTAAAGTCACCCGGGAAACTGTGCTTTTTAAGTGAATCATAGCTGCTTTCCAGAGTTAATTCCCCTGATTTGACCATATCCTCAAGGACCTCCCTGAAATAAAGGTTAATTTTCGGCTCGACCTTAAATCCTATATGGAAATCTATTCTGATAAGGATTCCGGGGATTATCTGTTCAACTTCGTACTCGAACCGTTTTGGGTCATCAACCCTGTCGACGTGAAGTAGCCAGTACCTTTCAGCTCTTTTGGGCTGCTTCTGAAAAATGGAGTAGATCACTTTTGACTCAACCTGGTCTTTATGATTTGCTTTTATGATATAGACCAGGTTTGTGCATGTTTTCGGAACCGAAACATCGCTGCTAAGCTCCTTTATCATAGGAAGGTAGCTTTCAATGCTTGAGAAAGTTATATAACGGTTCTTTATCTTTCGCCCGAAATACCAGCCAAGCATAATGATAAAATAGACGGATGCAAGCAACAGCGTGAACCAGCCGCCATACCTGAACTTGTGAAGGTTTGCAATCAGGAATGTGCCCTCTATTGTCAGAAAAGTCACAAGCACCACCAGTGCATAACGACGGCTTGCCCTTCGCTGTAACAGATAGTAGGAAAGGAGGAGGGTGGTCATTATCATTGTGATCGTGATTGCCAGCCCATATGCAGCCTCCATGTTTGATGAATGCCTGAAGGTAATTACTATCAGGCTGCACACTATCCAGAGGAACCAGTTCACAACAGGAAGATAGACCTGTCCCTTGACCGTTGTCGGAAAAAGGATCCTGAGCTTTGGCCAGAAGTTGAGTGACACTGCTTCGCTGACCAGGGTGAACGAACCTGTTATCAACGCCTGGCTGGCAATGATGGCAGCTGCGGTTGAAATAAGGATCCCCGGAAGCAGGAACCAGTCGGGTATGATCGAAAAGAAAGGATTGAAATGCTCACCGGGGCCTTCATTCCGAAGCATCCATGCCCCCTGGCCAAAGTAGTTCATTACCAGCATCGTTTTCACAAATATCCATGACACACGGATATTTGTCCGGCCGCAATGACCCAGGTCGGAATAAAGGGCTTCTGCTCCGGTTGTACAAAGGAATACTGCCCCCAGAAGTATGAATCCTCCGGGATATTGTGCAAGGAACCTGATCGCGTAAACGGGGCTCAGGGCACTTATTATCTGCGGATGGTCTATCAGCTGGGCCAGACCTGTAATTCCAAGCATCAGAAACCATATCAGCATGACAGGTCCGAATGAGCTTCCGACAACATTTGTCCCGAATTGCTGGATAAAGAAGAGCACGGCGAATATCACAAGCACTATTGGTACCACGGGGATACCGGGATTGAAAAGCCTCAATCCCTCAATCGCCGATGTAACTGTAATTGAAGGAGTAATAACTCCATCGGCCAGCAGGGCCGCCCCCCCAATCATTGTAAGAATTGCAGCCCAGGCTGATTTTCGCCTGATGAGGGCAAAAAGGGCAAATATCCCTCCTTCCCCCCTGTTGTCGGCCCTGAGAGTAATTATAACATATTTAATTGTGGTTTGCAGCGTAAGTGTCCAGAAGATGCAGGACAGCGAACCATAGATCAGAAGATCATTAAAAAGGTTTGCCCCGCCCAGACCTATTGCCTTCATGGTGTACAACGGGCTGGTGCCCACATCACCGTAAACAATCCCCAGCGTAACAACCAGCCCCGCAACTGACAGTTTCCTTATATCTCCTGTGCTGTCTTTCCACTTCATAAATAAAAAACTAATATGGACTCATCCGCCTGATCCTCACAGGCTCAGGTTGATCGATCAGGATCGGTACCTGCTCGATCGTTGTATTTGTCGCGTCAAGGTCAAATGCCCTGATGTCGGTAATACTTAATCTGTTGGCAATATTGTGAATAGCAAGTATAAAATTCTCCCAGTTCGACATCTTGAAGTCACGCGAAATGATCCTTTCAATGAGGATGAATTTGAAATCACCGGGCACATCGAACTTTCTCAACGAGTCATATCCGCTTTCAAGCTTAATCTCGCCTGAATTAACCAGATCCTCAATAACTTCCCTGAAGTAGAGATTAACCTTGGGGATGATTTTAAATCCCAGGTGGAAATCGATTCTTATCAGGATACCCGGAATTATTTGTGTAACATTGTATTCGAACCTGTTTGGCTCGTTCACCCTGTCGATATGCAAAAGCCAGTATCTGTCGGCACGCTTTGGCTGCTTGCTGAATATTGAATAAATTACCTTGGACTCTACCTGTTCTTTCCTGTTAGCCCTTATAATATATACGAGATTTGTGGCTGTTTTGGGAATTGATTCATCCCCGGCAAGATCCTTAAAAAGGTCAGTAAATTTATTAAGGTTTGCAAAGGTAATATACCTGTTCTTTATTTTCCTGCCGAAATACCATCCGACCATCAACAGTAAATAGAGCGATGCAAGAAGCAGGGTGAACCAGCCGCCATTCCTGAACTTATGGAGGTTGGCTA
>JBAVOD010000204.1:0-3073 GCA_049691735.1 Bacteroidales bacterium | reverse complement strand
GGGTGTAAAAGACTCAGGAACGATTATGCCAGGCCACGGAGGCTTCCTCGACAGGTTCGACAGTGCAATAGTTGCTTTTCCTTTTGTTTATCTTTTTATTTCACTTTTTGGATGATTTAAAGGTCTTGATTAGTTTTGTGCATATTTTTACCGGATGAGATTACATAAGGAAGGATACAAGATTCTGGCATTTGGATTGGCAGTTCTGATTGCTGTTAATATTCTGGCCCGGTTTATCTGGGCTGATAATGTGCTTGCAAGATGGGCAATCATTGTCATTTCCCTTATTGGATACATTTTTGTACTCTTTTTCTTCCGTACACCTGTACGGATGCTTGATCCCGATCCGGGACTGATCTATGCACCTGCCGATGGCAAGGTCGTGGTCATCGAGGAAACAATTGAAAAAGAATATTTCAGGGATCTCAGGCTGCAGGTCTCGATATTTATGTCACCTTTCAACATGCACAGCAACAGGTACCCCGTTTCGGGAAGGGTCAAATATGTTCAGTACCACCCGGGACATTACATTGTTGCGTGGCATCCCAAATCATCGGAGCTAAACGAAAGAAGCTCAATAGTTATTGAAACGGAAACCGGGGCCGAGATACTCATCAGGCAGATCGCAGGAGCTGTCGCCCGCAGGATCGTTACCTATGCCAGGCCTGATCAGAAGGTTATCCAGGGAGAGGAACTCGGATTCATTAAATTCGGTTCACGCGTCGATATATTTCTTCCTTTAGGCACGGAAATTGAAATTCCCATCCTTCAGCAGGTAAAGGCCAGTAAAAGCATTATCGCAAAAATCTGATTAAAGGAAAATACAGGTTATGCCGGAAAATAATATAATTGACATCACAAAAGATGTAAAGTGGATCGGAGTGCTCGATTATGATATCCGGACCTTTGACATTGTGATGACCACCAGGTTCGGTACCACTTATAACTCATACTTCGTAAATGCCCTGAAACCGGCAATTATTGATGTTGCAAAAGAAAAATTCAGCACTGCCTACCTCGAAAAGCTGCGTTCTGTAACCGATCCTGCTGCCATTCAATATATTGTTCTCAATCATACAGAACCCGATCACTCAGGCAGCCTTGGTCAGCTGCTTGACCTCGCACCTTCAGCCACTGTCGTTGGAAGCGGAAATGCAATAAGGTATCTTGAGGATATTGTAAACAAACCTTTCAGGAAACTTGTGGTCAAAGATGGTGACACGCTCGACCTGGGGAATAAGACACTGAGGTTCATTTCAGCTCCCAACCTCCACTGGCCCGACACGATCTATACGTACCTCGGGGAGGACAGGATACTGTTTACATGCGACTCGTTCGGAGCACATTACTGCGACCCGTCGATGATAAGTTCACTATCACCTGACTATATTGAATCGTTCAGATATTATTTCGATGTGATCCTGAAGCCCTATAGCAGATTCATGACCAAGGCTATAGGTAAGATCAGAGACCTGGCTGTCGATGCTATCTGCCCCGGGCACGGACCTGTCCACAGGGAATACCTTAACGAATTTGTCAGCCTGACCGAATCATACGCCAATGATTATCTCAGGCTTACGGCTGACAAGAGTGTAAAAAAGGTGCTTGTTGCCTATGTATCGGCCTACGGGTATACAAAGCTTGCCGCAGAATACATCACCTCAGGAATACTTGAGACAGGGGGGATCGAAGCGGACATCACCGATATTGAAAATATTTCAGCAGCTGACCTTGAGCTTAAGCTGACCGAAGCTGATGCTATCCTGGTGGGATCTCCCACTATCAACCAGAACACGCTTCTTCAGGTCTACAAGCTGTTTGCATTAATAAATCCCTTGAGGGACAAAGGCAAACCTGCAGGTGCGTTCGGATCGTACGGCTGGAGTGGCGAGGCACCGGGTATAATTGCCGACAATCTGAGAAACCTGAAACTGAACGTTTTCGACGATGCTGCAGTTTTTAAGTTCTTGCCTGCTGGCGAAAAAAAAACGAACCTCATCGAGTTCGGTAGGAGGTTCGGGCATTTTCTTAAGGGGTGAACCTTTACGAGATCTCTACAGTTCTCGAAATCTTATTCTTTTCCTCGACAGCTTTCGGCACGGTTATACTAAGAATTCCATTCTTGTAGCTTGCTTCTATCTTATCCCTGGTTATGTTCTCGGGCAGCTGGAAACTTCTGCAGAATGCAGAGTAGCTGAACTCTTTCCTCTGATAACCATCTTTGCTTTCCTGCGATTCATTTTTGTTTTCGGATGCAATGGTAAGAAGATCCTTATTAAGGTCGATCTTAAGATCTTTTTTATCCATACCGGGCACTGCAAGGTCAAGCATGAACTTCTGGTCGTCTTCCCTGATATTCACAGCGGGCATTGAAGTTGTCCTGCCTGAGAACATGGGGACGAAGTCGTCATCAAACAGATCCATCATGTGAAATGGCCTGAATGTCCTTCCTGTAATTGTTGGTAACATGGTTTTGTCCTCCGTTATTTTTAAGTTAAACATATATTAAAGCGTTTGCTCAGCTATTTTCAATTTTCGTTCCAGAATTTAATTAATGACATTATGACATAATATTTAAAAATTATGCGACAAAATGACGCATTGTGTATTGTGGGTTATGTTAGGGAATTCAGATAATTTTAAGTAGGTTTGTATAAAGAACTTACCCCGGATGAAAGCCCCGCTCAGAAATCTGCTGATTGTGCTTGGCGTAGCGATTTTCGTGCTATTGCTATGGTATTTCCGGCATATAGTGATTTTCATCCTTGTGGCTGGTGTTCTGTCAATTATGGGTAGGCCCCTGGTCGCCCTCCTGAGCGGGATCAGGTTAGGCAGGCTCAGATTTCCCAGGGCTGTTTCGGCCCTGATAACCCTGATAATTATTTGGGGTGTAATAGTGCTTTTCTTTGTAATATTTATACCGCTAATTACCAGGCAAATCAATTATTTCTCAACTATCGACACCGGAAAAATTATCCAGATCGTCGAAGAGCCGATAAACAAGCTTGAGAAGCTTCTGTCAGGTATAAATCCCGATATAAACAATCAATAATCGCTGAAGGAATATCTGAAT
>JBAVOD010000203.1:0-5910 GCA_049691735.1 Bacteroidales bacterium | reverse complement strand
CATCTTAAGTGCCCGCACATCTTATTCCGACTTGTTACTTTCGATGATAAAAGATTCTACAATTAAAGCCAGCAGTGCGAATTTTAATGATCTCTCCGGTGGGGTAAACTGGGATTTTAAAAATACCCAGGCTTCGCTGTTTGTTTATCACAGTAAGGATCATTTCAGGCTTTCGAAAATTAACACTTACGATTATTCGAATTCCGGCGCGTCATTAATCCTGGGACACACTTTCAGAAAATCTCTTCGGGGTGAATTAGCTCTGGTCGGCTCGAGATACATCTTTTCGACAGTTGATAAACTGCAAATCTCATCCGCATATCAACACTCTTATGAAATGAACCACTATGAGATGCGTGCAGCATTTAAACAACGTGTCGATGAAAAGCATTTGTTGGAATATGGTGCGGACTTTGTACTGTACAGGCTTGATCGGGGCACAGTTCTGCCTTTTGGTGAAAAATCATTAGTAAGTAAAGCAGTACTTGGAAAAGAAAGCGGCTTTGAAAATTCGTTGTTTATCTCAGACTCTTATGATATAACAACATGGTTGAATTTAAACCTGGGATTTCGGTATGCATTGTTTACTCCGGTCGGACCGGTAACAACATTCAAGTATCGCCCGGGGGAACCGCTTGACGTCCCTTATATAACCGATACTCTGAACTTTGGGAGAAATAAACCGGTCCGTTGGTACCACGAGCCTGATTTACGGTTGGCTGTAAATTTAGAGACCGATAAAGATGGTTCTGTCAAACTTGCATTTAACCAGATGCATCAGAACCTTTTCATGCTTAACTCCAATATAAGCATCGCACCTAATACACAATGGAAACTTTCTGATTATCATTTACTCCCATCTCAGAGTAATCAGATTTCACTCGGAGTATTCCGTTCGTTAGTAAATAAGGGATTAGAAACTTCACTTGAAGTTTTTTATAAGAATACCCGCAACTACCCGGAATTTAAAGACGGGGCAGATTTCCTGAGAAATCCTTTGGTTGAAACTTCCGTACTGCAGGGAAAACAATACTCTTATGGCATTGAGTTTAACCTCAAACGAAGCGGACGAAGACTTGAGGGATGGTTATCATATACATATTCAAGGTCATTTATTAAAGTCGATGGTGAACATGCATGGGACAGAATAAATAATGGAATCACTTTCCCGGCAAATTATGATATTCCCCATTCATTAAATGTGGTTCTGAATTACAGCCTTTCCAGGCGTATCATCCTGTCATCAATCACGACATACCAGACCGGCAGACCGACGACATATCCCGAATCTATTTATTTCATTAACGGTGTACCTTATCTCGATTATTCTGAACGTAATGCATACAGGATACCATACTATTTAAGAACAGATTTATCCCTCACTCTCGAAGGCAATCTGAGGAAAAACAAGTTAATCCACAGCTCTTTGATTATGAACATATATAATATTTATGGGCGCAGGAATCCAAACTCGGTTTACTTTATCTCTGAAGACGGAAGGATAAAAAGCTATATGTATTCTGTTATTGGCGTTCCGATTTTCACGGCTACATGGCTTTTTAAATTTGGAAATTATGCTTCGGACTAAAGTTGTTATAATATTCTGGGTATTTTTCATTTTCATTCCTTCATGCATAATACCTTATGAACCCGTCATCGCGATCAGGGATATAAACAAATACGTGGTTTCAGGACAGGTAACCGACAATAACGAAATTCAGACGGTATCGGTATCCAGGGCTTCCCCGATAAGCGATCCCGCACACATTGAGGTCACTGGGTGTTACATTAGCATATTTGACGATAAGGGAAACCAATTTGAAATGCAGGAAGCTGAACCTGGCATTTATCACACCCGTATCGATAAAAGCTACCTTACTCCCGGTACATCTTTTAAGGTTGATATAATGACACCTGACGGGATAAATATTGAATCGGATTTTGACAAGATGAGCGAATGTCCTGAAATAGACACCATTTATTTTATCAGGAAAGAGATTCCCCCCGACCTGTCAGGCCGGACTGTACAAGGATTACAATTTTATATCGACCTGGATGCAGGAAATTTAACCAGCCATTTTTTCAGGTGGGAAGCTATAGAAACCTGGGAATACCATGTGCCGTTCGCCAAACAATGGTACTATGATGGAGCTGTACATCATATTTCACCGCCTGATTCTTCCGGAATGGTCTGTTGGTCAACCGAAACAGTAAAAAATATTTATACCCTGTCGACTGAAGGTCTCACTGAAAACAGGTACTCTATGCTGCCGCTCCATTTTGTGGATAATTATTCTCCAAGACTAATGTATGGTTACAGCCTGCTTATTAATCAGATTGCCCTGAGTGAAGCTGCTTACTCCTTTTGGGATCAGTTGCGCATAAATAACAGCGAACAGGGAGGGTTATACGAAAAACAACCCCTGTCGATAGCAGGGAACCTTCATAACAACACAAATCCCGATCAGGAGGTACTTGGCTTTTTCGGCGCCTCATCCGTGAAATCAAGGCGAATTTTCATAAGCCATATCGATGACATTGAAATCCATCAGATCAATTACTGCAAACAGGATACACTTCTATACGGTGGTCTTCGGGCAATTTTCCCATCAGAATACCCCGCATTTCTGGTTGGAAACGAAACTACATACTCTCTTATCCGACTCAGCCAATGTTGTGTTGAGTGCATGGCACTGGGAGGAAAAAATATCAAACCTGATTTCTGGCCCAAATAAAATGATCAGAATTGCCTCTCAAATATTATTTATTCTGCTTCTGCAATCAGCGGGACTGATCTTGAACGGACAGGAAAGTAAGCCATTTTCCACGGCAGAAAAAGTCGTACTTTTTACCGACCGGACTCTTTATGTCGCTGGTGAACAGATACTATTTTCAGCATACCTCCAATCCCCGGTTGGAATGGATACTGCTTTGCAGAGCGGTATAATGTACTGTGAACTTATCACTCCCGACGGCAATAAAATATCCGGAAATAAATATTCTATCAGCGACAATCACTCGTCAGGTTATCTGGGCATACCTGATGATATTATCAGCGGTATCTATTATTTAAGGGCGTATACCAGGTACATGCGCAATTATGGCCCGGAATTTTATCACTATACAAGGATCAAGATCATTAATCCTTACCGTAAGGAGGTTCTGTCGGGAACAGGCAATAATTACACCTCTCAAAACGCCTCATCTGAAGAAAACCCTGACAGAAAAGCTGACTCATTTATTATTTCAACTGACAAATCTGAATATTCTTCCGGTGACACAGTACGGTTATTAATATCCGCACCTGAAACTGACCAGTCTTCATTCAAAGGATTAAGCCTTTCAGTAGTTCCGGAATTTTCGGAATCCGGAGGCCAGGTTATATCGCCTTTAAATGAACATTATGAAAACAATGGATTATATTTTCCCGAAACCCATAGCCTGTCGGTTACGGGGAAGCTTTTTGACAACACAACAGGTAATCCGTTATCCCGTATAAGGATCAATTTATCCATTTTAGGCAAGGGACGGGATTTCATGGCGATGCAAACAGATTCATCTGGACGGTTTTTCTTTTCCCTCCCAAATTATACCGGATACCGCGATCTGTTTTTATGCTCAGACAAGGTCGCTGACGTGAATCCCAAAATACTTGTCGATAATGACTTCTGCTCCCTGCCTGTTCACATTCTGACCGATAAATTCACGCTGACACAAAAGGAACGTGAAACTGCCCTGAATATGGCAGTCAATGTACAGCTTGGATCATATTTTAAGATAGGGCAGGTTTCTGATTCAGTGAATGGAAGAAGTGAGAGTCAGGCGTTTTACGGTAAACCCAATGAGGTACTTGATATTGACAAGTATGTTCAGCTTCCGACACTCGAAGAATATTTTAATGAACTTCCGACATTAGTTAAGGTAAGGAAGCACCAGGGTGAGAAATATTTCAGGATACTTGGTGCCCAGGAGGGCCTTACTGTTTATAATCCGCTTGTTCTTGTCGATCTTGTGGCAATAGACAATCCTGCATTGGTATTGACAATTGATCCTTCGGATATTTCACGGATAGAAGTTGTGAACCTTCTTTACGTGAAGGGAGATCAGATCTATGGAGGCATCATTAATATTATCAGTAAAAAGGGTGATTTTGCAGGAATAAATCTGCCTTCCTCAGGGATATTTATTAATTATAAGTTCCTGGCGGATACGAGCTATTACCCCGAAGTATATCATCAGTTACCGCATGAGCCTGACACAAGAAATACCCTTTTTTGGAACCCAAAGCTTTTATTGAACAAAGACAACAGGGCACAGGAAACATTTACAATATCGGATACCCCCGGAAGTTACCTGGTTATACTTAACTTCATAAATTCAAAAGGAGAAGCATTCAGACAGACTTCCCGATTCGAAGTGCTGAAATAGAATAAAGTGAAGTGTGAGAATATTTTATTCGTACCGTAAAGCCTCAACCGGATTTGTCCTTGATGCCCTGTAAGAATGCGAGAATACAGTCAGGAGAACGACAATTGATGAACCGACAAACGCAAATAAAAAGATCCACCAGTTGATATTTGTTTTAAATGCATAATTACTCAACCATTTATTCATAAAATAGATTGTTACGGGCACCGAAACAACGGAAGCAATCAGTACAAGAACCAGGTTAGCTTTTAAGAATGAGAATACTATGGCTTTCCCCGAACTGCCAAACACTTTTTTAACTCCTATCTCCTTTGTTCTCGACCTGCCTGTGAACAGCACGAGACCAAATAATCCGATTGCTGAAATAAGCAGCGTAAAAACTGCAAATATTGAAATAATGGTACTTAGATTCTTTTCAGATGAATAGATGCTCTCAACAATAGATTTTATTGTACTGTAACTGAAAGGTCTCTCCGGTGCCGCTTTCTTCCATTCATTCTCAATAAATGGAAGAATATTGCTGAGTGAGCCCTCCCTGTAATGAACAAGGACCTGACTTATGTTTGTGTCGGTCATGAAAATAAAAAGAGGAGGAATGTCTGTCTGTATGGAATGCAGATTGAAGTCTTTAACAACACCAATAATGGTTTTGCCGAGAAATTTTTGTCCGATCGGGTTTTCTATACTTAGATCTTTGACTGCTTTTTCATTCAGCATGACACTACCTGTCAGGTCGCTTCCATAATCCCCGGAAAATTCACGTCCCTGCAATATCTTTATCCCCATGGTTTTAATAAAATTATAATCCACGGCAAATCCTTCAACCTTAACCATTTTTTCCGGCTCCTTTGTATTTGGATACGGGATTGGCGCTGATCCCTGCATAGGAAGAGGAGCAATAACACCAGCAGCGGAAATTACGTTAGGACTTGCCTTTATGCTGTTGATAAAAGCAGAATAGCCCTTGAAATCTCTTCCCAGATTTATGGTAAGGATATCTTTGCTGTAATATCCCATATCCTTACTGAGAGCATAATTGTATTGAGAGCGGATAATAAGGGTGCTTGCAACGAACGTGCAGAAGATCACAAGTTGTACAACAATCATGGCTGATCTGATATACTGTCTTTTGCGGCCCGTTTGAAGAGTGTTTTTCAGTATTGATAATACCTTGAGGTGTGAAAGGTAAAAAGAGGTATAGAATCCCGAAAAAAGCCCTATCAGGACAGTCAGCACGACATATATAAGAATATAGACAGGGATATTGGAGGAGATGATATCGAGCCTGGTCTGGAACAGCTTTGAAGCGCTGGGGAGTCCCAGTCTGGCCAGAATAAGGGCAGCGGGAAGAACCAGTAAAACATTTATTATCGATTCACTCAGTAGCTGCCTCCTGATATTCTTGTTATCGGCTCCGAAGGTTTTTCTGATACCTATCTCCTTTGCTCTTGACGCCGATACTGCCGTTGAGAGAATTATATA
>JBAVOD010000202.1:0-13547 GCA_049691735.1 Bacteroidales bacterium | reverse complement strand
GCTATCTTGTCCTGATCCAGACAATTGAACCATCACCCTGATGTTCCTTCTCCGGTGCCTCAGTCGATTGTACCGGATTCCTGTTATTTCTCAGGAAATTTGGCACAGCAACAAGAGGTGTTCCATCATCCCATTTTCCCTGGATAGTCATTACTCCCCCCAGCATATCTTTCTTCCAGACTGCACTCAGGGGACCAACGCCGATATACTTGTCAATGTCGGGCTGGTCAGCCTTTTCAACATTATATACCATGGGACCGTAACGGAGCGCTACCCTGTTTCTGTCGGCCGGTATCCTTTCATCAGCCGTCACCCTCTGGACCTCCATCGGTATTTCAAAATCGATCCTGTCCCCGTTTTTCCATGACCTTTTAATAACCGCATACCCTTTTAAAATATCAATGTTTACAGTTTTCCCATTGACCTTCAGGCCTTTGATCCCGTTAACCGCAGGGACAGCAGTATACAATGCGGATGTCGAACGGTCAGGAACCCGTATGAAGATACTGAAATCCTTTGCCTGTTCAGGATTGACGGTTATTGATACCCTGCCATTCCAGGGATAGTCAGTTTTCTGTGTCATTTCAACATTTGTTCCTGCAACCTTTTCCACTTCGATCGTACTGCCGATAAACAAATTAACATAGATGCCATCGTTATCCTTGACATATGTCCAGGTGGGGATCATAAGCAGCGTCCTGGGGATATTGCCTACGCAGCAGGGACATACATGCCATTTATAGCGTGATTGCCCTGAATTGAGCGGATTATCGTAATAAAAGTTTTTGCCATCCTGACTGAGCGATCCCAGCAGTGCATTGTACATTGTTTCTTCGTACAGATCGGCGTATTTTGCATCGTGATAGGCGAGGTTCATCTTGTGCTGGAAAAAGATTAGTCCGCAGCTTGAACATGATTCGCAGTAGCTGTCATTACCCAGGGAATAATCCGGACCGAATCCTTCCGATGTTTCGCCGCTGCCTATTCCCCCGGTAATATAATATCTCTTATTCACAAGGTTATCCCACAATGACATAACAGCGCTCTGGTAATCGACGTCGCCTGTTTCAGCAGCTACGTCAGACATGGCCGAATAGCTGTATGCTGCCCGCACAGCATGACCAACTGCTTCGTACTGCTGTTGTACGGGCACATGGCTCTGATCGTATTCAGTCCCGCCATTGCGGCAGTCGAGCAGGTATTTTGCAAGCTTTATATAATTATCGCCATGACCGGCCCCTTCCAAATCGTTGACGAAACGTCCGAACCTGACGAGGGCCTGTTCCATCTCCTGATGACCGTCGTACCACTCCCTTTTGCCGGGGCCGATATTTGCGACCCAGCAATCGGCAAGCTTTTTGGCAGCATTGTAAAGCCTCCTGTCTTTCCCTTCGGTAAGTGTGTAATGATTGATAGCTGATTCGAGGAAATACCCGCTTACATAACCTTCGTGGTTGCCCCTGGTCTCGGGTGCCCATCTTGACTTCCATTTTGCGGTATCGCGAAGGGTGTATGCGGTTTGAAGGTATCCGTCAGGCTCCTGGGCTGCAAGAATAACGGGAATCCATTTCTCAAGTGTGGCCTTCATCTTCTCCCGGGCTGCGATTATCTCCCTGTCGCCCTGAGGATCGATCATCAGGGCAATACACATTGATTCAACCGTCTGATGCACCCATGCATTTGAGAATACATATCCCTTATGTTTTCCGTGGGGCTCGCCCCGGAGAGCTTTGCCGGCTTCAATAAAATTGTCCAGCCCGCCTTCGCCAAGCTTAAGGTCGGTGCGGTTTATCTGGTCAATGCACCATGGTATCCAGTTCACTATCAATGCTTTTGCCCTGGCGTTCCATAACGGGCTGTCGATCCTGTACCTTTTAGTGTAGACAACATCGAGCCGTGCCTCCTCCGGGGGCCTGTCAACTTTGACAGTAAGCTCCGATGCAGATGACCGGCCGTTTTCAAACGCACTGAGAGTCAGAATGTAATCACCTGTTGCAGAGAAAGAAGCAGTTGTTGTTTTATCTCTTTCGTTCTCAAATTTCACGCTGCCCGGACCTGATTTTTTAGTCCACAAAACACCTGATAGAGGTGTAACTGACCTCACCTTTCCCGTCAGGTATGTTTTGCCATCCGACATTACCGTCCGGTCGGGTCCTGCATAGACCACAGGAGGATGATCCGGTGAACCTTGTGCAGTTTGTGAATAACACTGACCCGTAAGAAGAAGAGTAAACAGGGTCGCTGGTAACAGGATTAAGGATTTCATGTCTGGCCGGGTATAAAGTAATTTCTAATCAGCCTACTAAGATAATCAGTTAATCAATCAGTGGGCTCCCGATCCTGGAACTCTTAATTTTTAACAGGAAACCATACCCTCATCTGCCCTGGTCCCCGGTTATTCCAGAATGCGTACGGGATAAGAGTAACAAGCTGTGCAGATGTATCAACCCTGCCGTCAATCAGGTTCCCCGTGTGATATCCCGTGGCCTTAATTATCTCAGTTCCGCCTAACAGATCCTTCCTGAACTCAGATGTAAACCCTTTGCTCTCATCAACTACCAGGTTCAGCACCGATGAGTCTTTGTTGTCGGGCCATTCGGCACAAAAAATGACTGGCCCGCGCTGGAATGCAATCTTATCCCTGTCGTCGCTGACCCTCACATCTGCCACGACCTGTCTGACCGGCATCGGGAGCATAAGGGTAATCTTATCCCCCTTCTTCCAGTTACGTGATATAACGACGTACCTGTTTATAACTTCGGGATCGACATGCTTACCATTTACCATAACAGTATAACGCGATGAATCCCGATCGACGAATTTATATAACCCGCCCGGGATCGCTTCATTCAGTGCCCATCCCGGGATCCTGAGATTCAGTTCAAATTTACCCTGCGATTCAGGCTCCATATCAATCTCGACTTTGCCATCCCACGGGAAACCCGTCTTCTGCACGATCTTTACTTTTTTGTTACCAAGCGAAATATCTGCTTCATCAGAGATGTAAAGGTTGACAAAGAGCTCCTTCCCCCTTGTGGCATACATATATCCGGGAATAGCCGGAACGAATCTTGCAACATTTGACGGACAGCAGGCGCAGCCGAACCAGGCACTGCGCTGATGCTGGCCATTCGATTCGAGAGGGTTCGGATAAAAGAACCTGTCGGCCGAAAGAGAGACTCCGGACAGCATTGAATTATACAATGTTTTTTCAAGAATATCAATGTATTTGCTTTCCCCGTGAAGGAGGAACAGCCGGTGGTTTGTGAAGATATCACCGATAGAGGCACAGGTTTCGCAATAAGCCGACATATTGGGCAATACATAAGGGGCAGCAAAACCCTCGTTGCCTCCGCTTGCGCCTATCCCTCCTGTTATGTACATTTTCCTGTAAACAATATCCTCCCATATCTTTGTAATGGCGTTCAGATATGCTCCATTTTTCTCAATTGCAGCTATATCGGCCATCCCTGAATACATATAGGTTGCCCTTACGGAATGTCCTTCAGCCTCAGTCTGGTCCACCACCCTTTTATTAGCCTGGTTATATGCTTCACCTTTCGGGCCGCGGATATCGAGGAAAAACTTTGCAAGATCAAGGTATTTCTTTTCACCGGTGACCCTGTAAAGCTTTACCAGTCCCATTTCGATAACCTGATGACCGGGGTATACCTTTAATTTATCAGGGCCAAAATCTCTGCAAACAAGGTCGGCCGACTTTATTGCGATATTGAGAAGGCTTCTTTTTCCGGTAGCCTGGTAATGTGCCACAGCCGCCTCGTACAGGTGCCCTAAATTATAAAGTTCATGGCTCAGCACCGAATCGAGTTCCCACCTGTTCTTTGAAGCCCATTCGTGGAGTCCCTTACCGCCATGCATCTCAGCGATCGTGCGGTTGGTATACAGGTAGCCATCATCCTCCTGGGCAAGGCTTATCTTACCGATCAGAGTGTCAAGATACGATTCAAGATACGGATCAGGGTAGGTCTGCAGCGAATAGCTTGCTCCTTCAATTATCTTGAAGACATCGGAATCATCAAAGGGATAAATGGTTTGAAATCGTCCCGTATCAAGGCCTCCTGCAATTTCAAAATTCTTTATCCGTCCCGATGATTCGCAATATGAAAATGCTATCGGGATAGTGATTGTCGCATTCTTTTTTATCCGCGGCGCCCAGAAGTCATCGGTAAGCCTGACCGATGTGAACGGAACGGGGCTGATCGGGTAATCCTCAGGAGTATCCCTGCCGCATCCCGACGAGAAAGCCAGGATTGACACGAATAATATAAGACCTGAAAAAAATCGATTCATCTTGAAATACCGGATTAAGTTAATTAGTGTTCAGCCATATATCCGGCTTCGTGTTCGGGAACCAGATTATTTTGACAGTTCCAGGACTACAACCGATTTCGCCGGCATAGTAACTGACAGGATCCCGTCTTTATAGCTGAATCCGTTAAAGGAAACTGGTTTTACATTATCGGGATCCTCAAAGCTGTTCAATGCATTCATTTCCTTAGCTGTAAGAACCTCGCCTGAGATCTTTTTAAACGAATCCCCGATAACCGGACATGTCATAACGATCTGTTTGCCGGGATTAAGGTTTGCCAGTGAAATATGCACCTTTCCGTCCTTATCAATTGATGCTGAAGCCGATATTGCTGGAACGCTGCTGTCACCATAGGCATAATTTTCGCACCTGAGGTCGGTTTTGAGCAGCTGTGCTTCCTGATGAACCCTGAACATCCTGAACACAAAGTATGTAGGAGTCAGAACCATCTTATCATCCTTTGTCAGTATCACCGACTGCAGTACATTGACCATCTGGGCCAGGTTCGCAACCTTTACCCTGTCGGCATGCTGGTTGAATATATTCAGATGGATAGCTGCAGTGACTGCGTCCCTCATTGTGTTCTGCTGATACAGGAATCCCGGATTTGTTCCAGGTTCGACGTTGAACCAGTTTCCCCACTCGTCTACAACCAGACCTTTTATTTTCTCCGGATCATACCTGTCCATAATGGCTGCATTATCTTTTATTATCTGGTCCATCTGGAGGTTGGCACGCACTGTCCGGAACCATGCTCTTTCATCAAAATTTGTTGCTGAGCCTTTATTGTCCCACCCGTCAGGCACGGAATAATAATGTACCGATAATCCCTGGAACCTGTCGCGTGAAGCCTTGTCTTTCATGAGTGTTTCGGTCCATGCCACTTCTGAGCCGTACGGACCGCACGCAACGCGGTATAACTGGTTACCGCTGTAGTTATTAAGGTATGTTGAAAACCGTCTCATCACGTCGGTATAATATTCATCGGT
The DNA here is from genome assembly GCA_049691735.1 of Bacteroidales bacterium. Classification (GTDB taxonomy): domain Bacteria; phylum Bacteroidota; class Bacteroidia; order Bacteroidales; family VadinHA17; genus LD21. Next base: position 8,228 of record JBAVOD010000202.1, on the reverse strand, counting down.
CATATTCCCGCCGCATCCCCAGTTCTCATTGCCGATCGCAAAATACTTTACCTTCCATGGCTGGTCCCTGCCGTTTTCCTTTCGAAGCCTGGTCATCGGGCTGTCCGAATCCGAAGTCAGGTATTCAACCCATTCGGCCATCTCCCTCACTGTACCGGAACCGACATTTCCATTAATATAGGCATCGCAGCCCAGGAGTTCTGTAAGTTTCATGAATTCATGGGTCCCGAATGAGTTGTCCTCAGTCACTCCGCCCCAGTTGGTATTGACGATCGATGCCCGTTTCTCCTGCGGACCGATGCCGTCCTTCCAGTGATATGTATCGGCGAAACATCCGCCGGGCCATCTCAGATTTGGCACTTTTATCTCGCGCAAGGCAAACAATACATCATTCCTGATGCCATAGGTATTGGGGATACTCGATTGGGGACCGACCCACAGGCCCCCGTAAATACATCTTCCGAGGTGTTCTGAAAAATGTCCGTAAATGTCCTTGCTTATAACAGGCCCGGGATTATTGGCTATTATGACAAACTGATTGGCTGTGACCAGATCAGGGTTCTGAGCAGTGGCAGCAGGGCTTAACAGAAGAAGGGCTGCGAATAGCAAAAGGGTAGTTCTTTTCATTTCTCTGTGAATTTCTGAGGGTTTGAAAATCAGGGGTTGCTTTTTAATTCATTTTCGACAAACTCACCAAGTTTCTTGTATTTTTTGTAAAGCTCATCGTATTTTTCTGCTCTTGCACGATCGGGCATATATTCTTCTTCGAAACCGCTGCCCATAGCTTTCTGTGCTGCAGCAATGTCCTTATGTATCCCGGCAACGACCGAGGCTGCCATTGCCGAGCCAAGTGCACAGGTCTGGTCCGAGCTGGCAACCTTGATCGGTTTATTAAGAACATCCGCAACCACCTGCATTACAAATGGGTTTTTCTTTGCCACTCCTCCAACTGCTATTACCCCGTCGATCCGGATCCCCTCGGCAGCAAACCGGTCATTAATCATTCTTGAACCGAAGGCTGTGGCTTCGACCAGCGATTTGAATATCCTCGGAGCGTCGGTGCCAAGCGATAATCCCGAAATGGCACCCTTGAGTTCCTGGTTTGCATAAGGTGTCCTCCTTCCATTGAGCCAGTCGAGGGCTACAAGTGCTGTATCGTCATCATCTATTGCCTGTGCCTGGCTGCTTAGTTCTGCGATCATCCTTCCCGCAGTTTCCTCACTTATTCTTTCCTTTGTTTTATCATCCAGCCAGCTCATCTTGCTGATTATTTCGGTTACAGGCCACATCAGCAGCTTGCCGAACCATGCATAGACATCGCCGAATGCCGATTGCCCGGCTTCCAGTCCAAGCATACCCGGAATTATTGATCCATCGACCTGTCCGCAGATACCCGCCACCAGCTTATTATCCTTCCCTGTCTCAGGAGTAACAAGCATATCACAGGTGGAAGTGCCCATTACCTTAATCAGCTGATATGGCTTAATTTCACCTCCGATAGCACCAAGGTGGGCATCGAATGCTCCCGCACCTACCTTCACATCTGTTGTCAGCCCCAGCCTGCGGGCCCATTCACTGCTCAGGTTGCCAACGCTTACATCACATGTCCAGGTCTCGCTGAACAACCTCGATCTCATTCCCGAAAGCAGCGGATCGAGCTTTGACAGGAAATCCTCAGCGGGCAATCCCGAAAAATCACTGTGCCACATAGCTTTATGGCCTGCAGCGCAACGGCTTCTCTTCAGGGTAAGCGGATCGGTATTACCTGTAAGGAGAGCAGGGATCCAGTCGCAATGTTCAACCCATGAGAAAGCATGCTTCCTGACCTTTTCATTATTACGCAGAACGTGAAGGATCTTTGCCCAGAACCACTCCGATGAATATACACCTCCCTCATATCTGGTGAAGTCAATGCCGTCCCAGGCACGGGCCAGCTCATTTATCTCAGCCGCTTCCCTGACGGCAGTATGATCTTTCCAGAGAACAAACATCGCATCCGGATCGTCTTTAAAACCGGGTGTCAGCGAAAGAGGAGTCCCCTTTTCATCAACCGCAATCAGTGTAGAGCCCGTGGTATCTACGGTAATTCCTGCTATGTTCTTCACGGCTTCTTCGTCTAAGCCACTGATGGCGGCCTTCACCGATTGTTCCATTCCTTCAATATAGTCGAGCGGATGCTGGCGGAAGCGATTAGCCCCCGGGTCGCAGTAAAGGCCTTTTTTCCACCTCGGATATTCGAATACTGATGTTCCGGCAATTTCGCCGCTCCCGGTTTCAACCACCACTGCCCGGACCGAATCAGTTCCGTAATCCAGGCCGATAACATATTTTTTTTCCATATTTCAGAGTTTACTGTTTACTGATTTTTATCCTGACCATAATATGCATCCGCCCCGTGCTTGCGAAGAAAGTGCCTGTCAAGAAGGCTCTGTCTTATCGGAGTTTCTTGTTTGAGAAGAACAGTGTACATAGCCATTCTGGCAATTTCCTCAAGAGCCACTGCATTGTGTACGGCATCTTCGGCATCAACACCCCAGCAAAACGGCCCATGGCTGCTGACAAGAGCTGACGGAAATGAAAGGGGATCCGACCCTCCCAACCGTTCGATAATAACCTTGCCGGTATTCAGTTCATAATCGGATTTTATCTCATCATCCGTCATTTGCCTGGTGCAGGGAACCGCTCCATGGTAATGATCTGCATGTGTTGTCCCGAAAGGGGGTATATCCAATCCGGCCTGAGCCCATGCAGTGGCAAAAGTGGAATGTGTGTGAACAATTCCACCCAGTGAGGGATAGCTCCTGTAGAGTATCAGATGTGTAGGAGCGTCAGTTGAGGGCTTGAATTTTCCTTCTACAGTATGTCCTTCATGATCGATGACCACCATGTCGTCCGGCTCCATCTGCGAGTAGTCAGCTCCTGAGGGTTTAATTACAATCAGACCTGTCTCCCTGTCTCTCCCGCTCACATTTCCCCAGGTCAGTGTCACAAGGCCGTACGAAACCAGGTCGAGGTTGGCTTTGCAGACACTTTGTTTCAATCCTTCAAGCATTGCAGCAATCAATTATTGCGGTTCAGTCAATCTATGTTTTCCCATATAAAGCCGGTGTAAGTTGCAGCGGCTTAATTAACATCAAGGCTAAAATAAAAGCCCTGTCTTTTAAGCAGGTCATACCTGTCGGGGTTGAACCTGTAATAGTATGCACCTTTTCTTGAGGTCTCCTTTTCTTTTTCCGGAAGTTTTTCGAGTACGTTCATCGACATTATCTTCTTTCTGAAATTCCGCTTGTCAACGCTCTTCTGGTAAATGGCTTCGTACAGATCCTGAAGCTGCACCAGGGTGAATTTTTCAGGAAGAAGGGCGAAGCCTACAGGCTTTATCTTTATCTGGGTCCTGAGCTCTTCGAGGGCACATTTTACCATTTCAGTATGGTCAAAAATAAGTATTGGCAGTCTGGCGATTGACTGCCAGTGTGCACCATGGAGATCTTTGAGTTCCCTGTCGATATCCTGGATCTTAATGAGTGCCCTGTAGGAAGTGGAGATAACCCTGGCTCCGGGGTCCCTGTCAGGTGCGCCATAAGTGTGACACTGGTCCATGCTGACGTCCGAGAGGCCGGTTAGTTTGTAAAGAATCCTGCCTGCCGCCTCATCGAGGCCTTCATTTTCTCTGACAAAGCCTCCCGCCAGAGACCACTCTCCAATTGCCGGCTCAAAGCTTCTCTTTATAAGGAGAAGTTTTATCTCCCTGTCTGTGATATCATATCCGAATATTATACAGTCGACGGCAACCAGATGCCGGGAATGCTCCGAATAGATCTTCATTTGCATGATTCTTTCAGATTCACAGCCAGATACCGCAGATGAATGTTATTAATATATTCCCTGAGCAGTATGATAATATATTTCATTCCACCTTAGTTCCTTCTTAAAGGCAGAGAGATCACATTTCTCATCGATCAGCAGATATTCGATCCCGAGCATTGCTGAAAAGTCCTCGATGTATTCAGCATCAATTGCGGTGCTGAAGCCTGTATGATGGGCTCCTCCGGCAAGGATCCATGCAGAAGCACCTGTTTTAAGGTCGGGCATGGGTTTCCAGAGAACGCTGGCGACCGGCAGATTAGGCATGTCGGGACAGTCAACCACTTCAACCTTGTTAACTATCATCCTGAACCTGTTGCCCAGGTCAATAAGCGAAGCACATATTGCCCAGCCTGTTGCTGATTTGAAAACCAGTCTGGCCGGATCGGCCTTACCTCCGATTGAGAGCGGATGTACTTCGAGATAAGGTTTGTCAGATGCTATTGTCGGACATACTTCGAGCATATGAGCACCAAGCACCCTCATGCCTGCCGGATCGAGATGATATGTATAGTCTTCCATGAAGGAAGTCCCGCCGGGAAGCCTTACAGCCATCACCTTCATTGATCTGACCAGGGCAGCGGTCTTCCAGTCGCCTTCAGCCCCGAAGCCGTAACCTTTTTCCATAAGTCGTTGCACTGCAAGACCGGGCAACTGTTTCAGACCGTGAAGGTCCTCAAAAGTAGTAGTGAATGCACTGAAATTGCCGGCGGAGAGGAATTTATCAAGTCCCGATTCGATCCTGGCAGCCTCCCTGAGCGCAGCTGACTTTTCAACATCATGTGTAACGTGGTAGGATGATTTATATTCATCAACAAGTGCATTTATTTCGCTGTCAGTGACTGAATTCACAACTGCCACGAGATCGCCTATGCCATAACCATAAACCGAATAGCCGAGTTTAATCTGTGCGCTTACCTTATTTCCCTCGGTTACAGCCACGTCGCGCATATTATCGCCGAACCTTGCAATCTTCATATTCTTCGTGTCATCAAAAGCCGCAGCTGCCCTGATCCAGACGCTGATGCTTTTCACCACATCAGGATCTTCCCAGTGCCCTACCACAACCTTCCTGTTAAGCCTCAGCCTCGACCCGATAAATCCAAACTCACGGTCACCGTGAGCCGACTGGTTAAGGTTCATGAAATCCATATCAATGGTTTCCCAGGGAATATCCCTGTTAAGCTGGGTATGGAAGTGAAGGAACGGCTTGTTAAGGGTAGTCAGTCCCCTGATCCACATTTTTGCCGGAGAGAAGGTATGCATCCATGCTATCAGTCCGACGCAGTTCCTGCTGTTGTTCGCCTCCGAGCATAGCTCAGATATCGAATCAGGAGTTGTAAGCACCGGCTTGAAGATCACTCTTGAAGGGATAACTGTTGAATTGTCAAGGGCTTCGGCAATTGCCTTCGAATCAGCTCCTACCTGTCTGAGAGTCTCGGGTCCGTACAGATGTTGGCTACCGGTGACGAACCATATTTCCTTATTATTAAGATTATCCATAGTGAGTTTTTATTTACTTTTTTGTAATCCTACCAGAAATAAATATAGAATGCAACACATGCAGCCAGTACTATAACTGAAGTAACCACATCAATTGTACTCCAGCTATCACGTGTTTCTTTGCGCTGTTCAGGACTTTGTGAAAAATAAGTTAATCCCTGTAATTGCTGTTCGCTGGCTTTTTCCGTGAAGAAACTGATCACCACCATTAATAACATTGTAAACAAAAACAAACCTATGCAGAAATGGAGCCAGTTGATATTGAGGACCGTGAATATACCTGAGCGAAGTGACGGATCTGTGATTAATTTTTCAGCAACCTTATCATAATGTGAACCCGGATCAAATACCATCAGGCAAAGTCTAAAGAAACCAAGCAGAGCACCGATAATTAATCCCCATTGACCGGCTTTAGGAGTAATTCTGCGGTTAAAGACTCCCATAAGAAATACAGCAGCAATAGCCGGCGCTATAAGTGACTGAACTTTCTGCAGATATTCATAAAGAACCGAGCCAATGCTTCTCATTATGGGTATCCAGACTAACCCCAGCAGAACAACTATAATGGTTGCAATACGGCCAATAACAACCAGCCGGTGTTCACTTGCATCGGCGTGGTACTGCTTATAGAAATCAATAGTAAATAAGGTTGCGGATGAGTTAAAGTGTGCTGCCAGAGAAGTCATCAGGGCAGCAATAAATCCAATAACGACAATACCTTTGACACCCACTGGTAATAATGTCCTAACCAGAGTACCATAAGCTTCGTTATTATCAGTAAAAACAAGAACACCCTGAGTTCTTAAAGCAGCAGCCACCATGCCAGGGATCAAAAACATGAAAACAGGCAGAATTTTAAGAAATCCTGCAAATATTGTCCCTTTACGAGCCTGTGTCAGATTCTTTGCAGCAAGCGCTCTTTGCACAATATGCTGGTCGGTACACCAATACCATAAACCGATAATGGCAGCAGCAAAGAATACGCTTACCCCGGGAAATTCATTGTACCATTTGTCAGACGGATTAAAGTGAAATAGATGCATATTGGTTGCACCATTGGCGCTTGTGATTTCCACAAGTTTCTGCCAGCCATCTATAATACCTCCTCCACCAACTTTGATCAAACCTAATATAAGAATTGTAATAGCCCCAACAATAAGAATCGGAGTCTGGATTACCGAAATTGTCATAATGCCTTTCATGCCACCCAGAACAGTAAATATTCCAGTTAAAAGCACAAGTCCGATTGCCCCGTACCAGAAATCAATACCAAGTACTGATTGAAGGAAAATTCCCCCGGTAAAGGCGGTCACCGAGACTTTTGTCAAAACATAACTTATTAATGTGATAATTGAAAGTGCCGAACTTGTATCCCTGGTATAGCGTAGTTTAAGAAACTCGGGCATTGTAAAGACTCTGCTATGCGAATAAAATGGGACAAATACCCAACCCAATAATAAGATTGCCCATCCATGCATTTCCCAATGTGCCATGGCCATCCCACTCGAAGCTCCTGCACTCGCAAGTCCAACGAGATGTTCAGAACCGATGTTTGCCGCAAATATTGCCGCACCTACTGCCAGCCACGTTTCACTGCGTCCGGATAGAAAATAATCGCTTGTATCATCTTTCTTGTGCTTTACGACCCATAGAACGATCCCAACAAGACCTGAGAAGAATAAGATTAGAATGATCCAGTCTAATAATGCCATAATAAGTGGTTTAAATCATTTTACTGTATTGAAATTATTGATCAGGTTAAACATGTAATCGGGTATCTAAACCCTACCCAAATGTATATAAAAATACTTTAAGTGTACAAAGTACATTTAATTTTTTGCAAGTTTTTTTATTCAGGATTCCTGCTCCATTCATCGAGAGAGGACCGGATGAAATCAATAACCTTCTGATTTTCTGCTTTACCGGTTCCGGTGACCGGGAATGGCTGCCCGAATTTAATATGTATTATTTTGCTGCTGTCAAGCGGGCCCAACTCTTTAATGATCCTCCCCTGCCCCCAGAAATCTGTTTTAAGGGCAATAGGGACAATTTTCACGCCTGCTTTCCTTGCAAGTTTTACACCCAGCGAATTAAACTCCCCGGGGTTAAAAATGATACTCCTTGTGCTTTGAGGAAAAATCACAATTGAAATGCCTTTTTCGAGGAGGTCGGCTCCTTTTGACATGACTTCTTCAAAATCTTTCCTCGGATCGGTCCTGCCAACTACTATCGGATCCCTCGATCGCATAACATGACCGAAAAGCGGGTGTTTCACCAGACTCTCCTTCACCACGAAGGTAACGTTCCTGTGGGGGGCAATTATGCCCGGAAGAACCATGGTTTCGAGGGTACTCATGTGGTTGCCGATAAACACAACCGGATCAGGATCGGCATAAATGTTTTCCATGCCCGTGACCCTGAAAATCCCTCCCGCTATTTCGATGAATCTGAAAATGCAAAATGAGGAATCGGCCCATTCCTTCTTTCCGTAAAGCCCACGTTGAGCATTTTTTCTTGTCCTCAGGACAATATTTGCAAATTTAAACGTGAAGTAGAGCCTGTTGCAATGGATCAATCTGTCAACAAGGGTTCTTTTCTCCTTCTGACTGGTTTCGTATGAATCCGATCCGAAATATCCGTCGTTTATCAAATTTCCGGAAAGATTTTAGTTAGCAGGTTTATTTCAAGAGGTACAGAATTATCTATCTTAGCTTGTCTTTCAGTTCCTGGTAAAGGTTAATGCTGTCATTTATCACCTCATATGCCCGTTCGCGGTTCAGGAACTCCTCAACGGTTACATTCTTGTGTTCAAGCATTTTGTAGTCCTCAAAAAACTTCTTCAGTTCCACAAGGGTATGGGG
>JBAVOD010000201.1:0-2750 GCA_049691735.1 Bacteroidales bacterium | reverse complement strand
ATCTCCTTCACCTTGCAGAAAGCCATCTCTCAAAACCGGATCAAATGTCACAATTTGGATTACAGTCCCCGCGAGGCTATTAACTTTGTCAACGATCTTGTATATTTGCATAATTTGATAAGAAAACTGAACATATTGCACATCTTATCAAGGTGAATATACCTGAGATTGAGCAAAATGATCAAGTGTTACGCAACCTGACAGAATAAATACAAACCATATCCATGAGCTTTATTCCAATATCTTTTGACGATTTCATTAAAATTCATGCGGAAAGTAATCCGTCAACAAATACGAAAGTTTTACGAATCAAATTAGAGTCTGCCATTGAAGCCTACAGAAATGGCAATAAGTGTAGTTGTGGTAATGACATCTTGATTGTTGGCGCCGCAACCAACAGTTTCAAATGCTTTCAGTGCATAACCGGAAAACCTCATCCCACAGGTGAATACGAGATAGAGTCTGTCATAGATAAAGTTGACAGATTCGGAAGAAGACACATTGATGAAATGGATCCACGAAAAATTTCTGGAATATTTGATGATGATGGATATGAAATTAACCCGGATCTGATTAAAAAACCTCCTCTTTGTTCATTGTGCCGAAAAAACTATGAACCTGAATTCGAAGATGAGATATTTTGTAATCTTAATAGGAATGATCAGAGAGATAATGATAAATTTATTTGTCATTCATATGAACAAATTTGAAAAATAGCTTAACATTAAAATAATTAGGCACCCTGATACATTAAAAACTGAATAATGATACTTGTTTATCTGCTTAAATACCAAGGCAGATAAATTGTCAGTCTGATATATAATTTTTCAGATCTTCTCAGTTTCAACGACTTTTGCAAATATGTCGGCATATTGGAGAATGAGATATTTTTTCGCTTCAAACTCAACCTCACTGCCCGTGAAAGGTTTATAAAGGACAACATCGCCGGGTTTGATCTCAGCTTTCTCAATGGTCCCCATCCAGACAACTTTAGCAGTTTTTGGTTTTTCCTTTGCTACATCGGGAATTATTATGCCTGACGATGTGCGCTGTTCATCTTTAGATTCTGTAACATCGAGTATAACCTGTTGATTGATTGGCTGTAATTCTTTCATTTCTTTAATATTTATGGATAATTAATGTCTAATCTAAATGCCAAGAAGTTCTTTAAGTTTCGGCTGATCGAATCCGACAACTATCTGCCCGTTAATATCTGTCTGTGGAACCCCCTGCTGACCTGAGCGGCGGACAAGATCACCGGCGGCTTTTTCATCGCGTGAAACATCAATGTCGGTATACCTGATATTATTCTTCTGCAGCCATGTTTTCAATGTATTGCACCAGCTGCATGTGGGGGTGGAATATACAGTTACATGTTTTGAAATATTTTTATCTTCAGCCTGATTTGCTAGAAAGAAATCATTATTGAACAAAGCTTCGTAGTAGCTGCTTTCATGACAACCTTTTATCACATTTCTGAATGCACCATCTTCAAATATCAGCAGTGAAGGGACTGAATCAATTCCATATACCCCGTGAATGTCCTTCACATTAGAAACGTCTGCTGAAAATAAAGGAAGATTATCAGTAATGATCTCATCGATATTACTGTAGGCACAAAGACATCTTTCATTATCAGGCTTATAAAGAAACAGGTATGAGATACCTTTTTTCGGTATTTTGGATAAAAAATCTATGTGTGAAATTATATTCTTCATTGTATTTTACTTTACACTATTAATCTGATCCAGAAGGAAATTCTTGGATTTCACTCCTGTAAATCTTTTAATTTCCTTTCCGTTCCTGAACATTACAGTCGTAGGAATGCCGCGGATACCGTATTTTGATGCCAGGGACTGAAACTGGTCCACATTGACTTTGCATACCTGCACTTTGCCATCAGCCTCTTCAGCAATCTCGTTAAGTACAGGTGCCATCATTTTGCATGGCATGCACCATGGCGCCCAGAAGTCAACAAGCGAGATGCTTTTCATTATCTGATTATTAAAATTCTTATCTGTAAGGTCTTTGATCTTCTGACTTTTCTCAACAGCGGGAATGTTCTTTAGCTTCTTATATGAATAATAGATATACCCGCCTATAACCAGGATTACTGCCGTTATGATAATTAAAATGTTCATATTATTCTGATATAAGTTGTTTCTCTTCTTTCCTGTGCTTATTAATGTACCCGGATACAGTCACGGATGTTTTAAATTTGTGCATACTGCTGTTGTTGTTTAAAATCGTACAAAAGTATATCGGGTTATCAAGACAAAGGCTGAAAATGGCCTGTTGCTGGTCAATAGCCGGATTGAACAAGGACAACTTTTTTATTGATTTACATTAAATACCCTGACGCAAACAGGTTACGTGCAGTGTAATTTTAAATTTGTCCGGATTTAAAAGGACTCTGTTATCCGGTCCCTAGTATTGTAGATTGGCAAAGGAAACCTGTAAACCTTTTTGCTGCCTGTTGGTAGTGTTTAGAATAAGAGGGAGATTACACCGGTTATCCTTGAAAAATGAAGTATCAAGCGTAGTGTTATGCCATCCAATGTTATTTTATACTTACATTATCCAAAGAAATATTTTCGTTCTCCTTTTTTTCTGAACCAATATTTGAGAATTGTCCATGCCCCGGATATATAATCGTTGAATCCGGAAAGATTTTGTATAATTTCCTGACTGATTTAATCAGGTCATTCCTGGAACAATCCTGGTTATGGATTCCTCCCACAGTTCTATAA
>JBAVOD010000200.1:0-5598 GCA_049691735.1 Bacteroidales bacterium | reverse complement strand
CACCAAAGCCAGATATCTGCATTATTAAGGAAGTAGTATCTGCCAAGAATTCCCCATACGCCGTCGGTCAGCTTCAAAGGATCCCTCGGGTCGATCTTGTCGAACCACATAAGCGGCCGCAGAATGGATGCGGAACCAAAATTGAGCTTCTGAAGGCCTGCGCGGATCTCAAGCTGGTCAGTCGAATACCTTGCCCAAAGCCTGTATGGTTTTATCTGCCCGTCAAATCCGGAGGAATCGAACGGATGGAAGCCAGCACTTCCGTAAATGTTTGCTGAGGCTTCGAAATCGATCTTTCTGTCATTTTTCAGGGAGTGGGCAAAATCGAACTGCGGGATATAACAACCGCCAATATGGACAGGAAGTGCATTTCCATGATTATAATTCAGCCACGAAGAGAGCTGTCCGCTGAAGCTGATGCTATCCTGTGCCAGGCATTTTGAAGGATCCATAAACACAGAGGATAAAATTAATATACTGAAAATTCTGTTCATTCCCTGTTTAATGGTGTAATTCCATATACGATCAGGTTTGCAAGCTCAGCCACCAATTCGTGGGGTGATTTGAACAGTTTTAAGAGCTCCTGATCATTCATGACAGGAATTATCTTCTGGCTGAAATAGAACAGGAACTCCACATTCAGATCCTTCCTTATCCAGCCTTCCACCTGCCCCGTTTTGAATTCTTCAACGGCTTCCTTCCAGAATCCGCTTAGTATTTCATTCAGGTATGACGACAGCCCGATATCGGCATTTATCAGGAAATCCTGTATGAACTCGGTGCTGATATCATAGGTGCCCTCCAGCTTCATCCGGATAAGCTTATGCATTTTTTCGGCAGCGGAAGAGTTTTCCCTGATTATCTTTCTGAATGCCGTCATGCTCTCCTTGTAAAACTGGTCCAGTACGGTTTTTGCCAGCTCAATCTTATTCGGGAAGAAACGGTAGAAAGTCATTTTACTTGTATTTGACGCCCTGCAGATCTCTTCCACCGATACGCGCCGTACTCCGTATTTCCAGAACAGCTTCCTTGATTCTTCAAGTATGGCTGAATATTTTTTGCTGCTTTTTAAATCCTCCATTGAAAGAATATAAAATACATGCAAATATACGCTTAATGTAATTTGTTTACAATTAAAGTAATATTTTTATTTGAATTGTATACCTCCGCCCCCTCCCATCCTCTTTAGGTTTTGCTTGAAGATTTTCCCGGTATTATTCAGACCTTCCCGCGCGCCCGGGAAAGACTGTGAGGCTTTCGTGACCTGAGACATCGACCGACTGGATCCCAAAGAAATAATTATCCTTTGAATAGGGAAGTGTAGCCTCCGTTCCTGTTACGAAGATCTTCTTCTCCCACAGCGGCTGGTAAGTTTCTCTGATGAGGATGTAATAGCCTGCAGGCTTCTGACCCTTTGAAGGAGCTTTCCAGCGCAGGGTGGTCGTGTTTGTCAGGCCGCCGACAACTATCCCGCAGTTGGCAGGCTCGTAAGGAGCAAGCGCCAGATTGGCAATAGTTGCCAGATCCATACCGGCATTTTTCCTTACATATTCATAATCAACATACTCCGGGAGGTCTCCTTCCTGTACCCCGTTCACAACAGCAGGTATTTTATGTGTCCTGTCATAGTTTTCATTGAATTCACTGATCCTTACCGCGGTAAATCCCTCCTCGCAGAACGGGGAGTGATCGCCTCCCCTGCCGAACCTGTCATTTCTGAAAACCAGTGTAACAGAAAGCTGGTCGACGTACCTTTCTCCAATCTCTTTTATGTATCGTGCAAGCTGCCGCGCTTTTCCGTCATTCTCACCCGACGTGTACTTTCTTAATGCTGCCATTCGTTCGGTCTCATACGCGGGTACTCCTTCGCTGAATACCCTAACCCGCATGTTGTCATTAAGGAGGGTCTCACTCGAACTGCTGTTCCCGATCATGTCATTGTTGAGCATTGCCACAATGTTCCAGTTCTCATCCTTTGCTTTGGCTGCCATGCTGCGCGCGCCATATAGCCCGTGTTCTTCCCCTGATAACGCCATGAAAATAATTGAAGCCGGAAATTTTCTGGCCGACATGATCCGTACCAGTTCAAGGATTACAGCTACTCCCGATCCGTCATCATCTGCTCCGGGAGCGAAGCTCGTTGAGTCATTGTCAAGTTGTACCCTGGAATCGAAATGCGCACTTATTACTATTTTCCTGTCATCGTTACTGTCTGTGCCCCTGAGAATTGCCACAACATTTTTAAGGGTCACCGGTCCGGGGATCCTCTGGCCCTGGCCTCCCACGGTATATTCATCGAATTTAACCTCCAGCCTGCCTTCCGAAGCCGGGATACTCTTCTCCATTTCCGACTTGATCCAGTTCCATGCCGCTCCGATCCCCTGCGAAGGATCATTCCGGGAGCTCAGATTATGGCGGGTATGAAAGCTTACCAGCTTCCTGACATATTGCTCTATTCTTTCACCGGAAACCTCATCCACCATCTGTTTGATCTCCGGATCGCGGTTAATTATGATCTGTGCCCGGGTTGCAGAAATAATAAAAAGAAAACTTACAAGTAAGGTTAATTTCTTCATGCCTTTAAGGATTATTTCGACTGCTGAATTTAATAAAAAATGTGAACGTGAAACCCCCGCAGCAACGTACGGATACCGAAAGCAGTTCGATGAAGTCAAATGGACGACGATTACTTCGAATAAAAAAGCCCTGCAAACTTGACATCTGCAGGGCTTTTTAATGCTTTGTGAATTTTATTTTTTACCCGGGCCTGAACTCCTTGATACTTTTGCAGCATTTCGCACAGGGGTAGCAGAACGTGCTCCCTGATTTCTGGTGTTAGTCCTTTCCTGCTCCATGAATTGTTCACGATTTTGGGCAGCTTCCTGATTTTTCATCTCCTTCTGTTGTTTTTTCGCCTCTTTCTGCTGTTTCTTAAGAGCTTTTCTTTCCTCGTTTCTAAGCTGTTTTTGTTCACTGGTCATCTGGCCATTATTCTGGTACTGACCCTGCGTCTGGGTTTGAACTGCAGCAGCTGAACGGTTTTGATTTTCAGTTTGTGTCCGGGCTTGTGTTCCCTGACCAGCCTGTGTCTGGTTCTGGTTTTGATTTTGGGCTGATAATCCTGCACTTATAAGGATCGCGATTGCAGCCATTAACATTGTCCTTTTCATCTTTTTGAGTTTTTAGTTTGATTTGACTTAAACAAAATTATATTGGTCAAAATGAAGAACTTATGAAGATCAGTCTTAAACATTAACATTTTAAAAAATTTTGAAGGTACAGCTAACCATGAATATGAAACCTTTTGGATTAAAAATCTCGGTGTCGGAATACAAGGTGTACACATACCCCGGCTCTGCTTCAAGGGTAAACCTATCTGCATTAAAGGAAACCGGAATACGCATGTCCAGTTCCGTAAGCCCAAAGAAAGTTGTTGTATTCTGTGTGGAATTCCTTCCGGATTTGTCGGAACGGAAAGGTTGAGAAATCCCAATTGTTGTTCCTTCCGAAGTTTTTGTACTTGTAAGAGTTCCGAATAACATGTTTATATAGGGATCGAATGAAATGTATACTTTGCCGTCAGCAAAATCGGGTGTCTGAAAATATCTTGAATTCCTTACCTGGAGGTAAGTGCCACTCTCTTCTGACAGTACTCCTCCGACAGATAATTTTGTATATAATATCTTCCAGTCAAAACCTGCGCTCAGATTGCCATAAACAAAATTCTTAAAAAGAGTATCCGTAAGAGACGGAGCAACCTGGTACCTTGAAATATCAGCAGAAATATCAAACCATGAATTTATTGTCTGATTATAGCTTAATGTGATCGTATGAAGTGCCAGGAACGGATCAAATGCCGAAAGATGATATGTTGATGCCGACAAATATAATTTATCCTTAAAACTGTAAGTAAGGGAACCTGAATATACGGGCTTATCCTGCGATATACTTGTTCCCATGTAAACCATGTTACTTGTAAAACCGGCACCTGCATAAAGTGAATGGGCCGAAGTATGAGTCTCATTCTGGCTGCGGGCCGTCAAACCCGAAAGCAGGAGAATAACGGATATCATTGATCTGAGTGAACTGTTTAATATTCCTTTTTCCATATAAAATAAATTAATGTTTTAATTTGAAAGGTTGTAAATCTAATAGTCACTGATTTATACGTGAAAATATTATATATATTGTAAAATATACTTTCAAATTGATACAAGACTCTGATTCTTCATCATTTCTTCATAAATGGAAAATAATTTTGTTAAACGGTGAAAAAGGCTGCCGGGATAAATTAATTACAGTACCATGCATTTCCCAATTCCAAAATCAGAGCATAAAATTTTAATTCTGTTTTTGCTTTTATTGTCACCGGGAATTATTGCACAGAATAAGATCAAAGCATCTCTCCCCGAAAGTGATACATCAAAATCAGGAATTGAAACTGACCGGCATGCACTCTACACAGGAGGCGGTTACGGAAGCAATATGATATATCTGGGATCAACAATATCACAGGATCAACCCTACAGTTACGCTAACGTTACGTATGGTTTCAGAAACAAATTATATGCCTCGGTATCGGCAGTTAATCTCTCACGGTTCGCCCGGCCTGCTGCATTTTATATAGGAGGATTAAGTTACAGTCACGTTTTTAATTCCTGGTTTGATTTTTCTGCAGGATTATACAGATATCAGGTCGACAAGACATTAACTGACACCCTCTTTAACAGTTTTTCTTATGGCGATGCAACCATAGGAGTTGACTGGAAACTGATTTATACCAGGATTACATACGGCAGTATAATTTCAAAAGAACCTCAAACCTATTTTCAGGTTAAGAACTCAAGGTATTTTCAGACTCCCGATTTTTTCCACAAAAAAGTCAATATTTCCTTTGAACCTTACTTAAATCTTCTGTTTGGTAATTTAATAACCTCTGAAACAATAAACGGTACTTCGGTTATAACAACGACTCAATATTTAACACCCTGGTCGGGAGGTAATGTTAATACCGGAGATCCATCATCAGGGAATGGTTCCGGTTACGGTACATCCTCAGGCAACGGATACGGTTCCCCGTCGGGTTCCGGCCAGGGATCCGGATCAGGTTCCGGATCAGGTTCCGGATCAGCATCGTCAACAAGTACGACGCCGGCCGCAACAACTTCCACGACTACTGTGCCAACTACAACCACAACATTTAAAGAGAATTTTAATCTGATTGAGATGGAATTCGGATTACCTGTCTCCTTTAATACGGACTTCATGACAATTGAGGCAGAGGCATGCTATGTTATGCCCGCATATTCTGATCCATATTTACCGGGACCGAAAGGTTTTGTTTTCACTTTAAGCTGCTTTTTTAAAATTTTCTGACGAATCTGTGTATTCGTTTCCCCATGTGTAAATCGGGCTGACCTAAGTAAGCTGCTACTATAAGAATCCAGTTATTTTACCGGTTTAAATTAATTCCTACCTTTAAAATCAGGCTTTATAAGACTGTGTTACGCTAATAAGTTCTTCATAATTAAAAAAACCCGAGCAGGAATAGATGATTAATTATTTTGTTTTCGGTATAACTTATGCCTTTGCATGTGT
>JBAVOD010000199.1:0-8655 GCA_049691735.1 Bacteroidales bacterium | reverse complement strand
AAAAACACGCCGGTAATTGTATTTATCGCTTTATTTCTCGTCATAATTTTCAGTTTTAAACTGTTTGAAAATCCATTGTTTATTAAGGATCGGGATGATTTTTAATAACCATGTTCACATCTGTCCCCGATAATAAACACGTATCGCATAACACTATGTTGTGTTTGCGGAAAAATCTCAGCTTTTCTTTTTGCTTACCAACAGATATAAAACGTTACCGGTAAGCTTTTATTTTGGAATTACTTTTCTCTCCCTCAGATTGTATCTGTCGCCGCTACGCAGAAAATAAAACAGAGAATTTCTGTCAGGGAGGTTTTTCAAATCGGATCCTTCGCGGGACCAGAAGGATTTATCATAAATGATCACGTAACTTTTCCCAATGACTTCAAAAACATCGCCATTTACCACAATTGCGGTGCCTTCATCAATACCTATGCCCAGCAATTCAGGGTGGTTCTTTAAAATTTCAAACATATCAAACTGTCTGTTTCTTGCCAGTACATGTTGATCGATTGCAGCATTTTTAACAAATCCCAATCCAACCTGATGGTCACCCATCATTATTTGATTATTCCTTGAATCTCCGCGTGCCAGATAAGAACCCTGAATTGTTGCTCCGGCCGATGACCCGGCAATCACACCGCCTCTGTCAAGAAGCCTGAACATTTCACGCTGTGCTTTGGTATTCAAAAATCCGTCTGCTATTCGCCATTGCCTGCCACCTTCAAAGAATATCCCTGTTGCTGTTTTTAAAGGCTCAATAAACTTCTCATTGTTTGCCATTGAGGAATCGCGGGTATGTAAAATTGTTATGTTTTTAAAACCATCAGACTCAAAAGCTTTCCTCAGACGGTAAAAGGCTGAATCACTTTGCAATTCATTATCATCCATGGCTGTCGGTATAATTACAATCCTGGCCGAATTACCACCGGCAGCTTGTTTAAACCTGGTTTTTATCACATTACCAATTTCACCGCCTCCGATAATTATCAGAGTACCGTGAGGGTAACCTGACGAGCTGCCGTAGCTGCCGGTAGTCTGTGATAGCGATATGCAAGGAAAAAGCAGAGAAACAATAATAACTGACAGCAATGATGTTTTCATATCTGATAAAACTTTTGATTCCTGACCTTAAGGGAGTCTGTCCATTAAAGGTATCGAATAAATCGAGAATGTAAACAGCTTATTTATGACATCTGCAATATCATCCTGAGTTTTTATCCAAATTTTTTGTGGCTCCTGGTTTTATTACAACCACAATCACAAGCTGGTTAAGACTTGCTCCGGGTAAAAATAACCCGGGTGTCATCAACCTTGGTTGCCGTCAATCATTTTGACATCGGCCAGTTTCTGCCAGCATTTAGGAGATCCCTCATAAAGGCAAACCTTCGCAGGCAGGCTCAGGTTTTCCGAATGAGGGATCTCCTTCACCTTGCAGAATGCCGTTGCTCAAAACCGGATCCAATGCAGATAAATGGCCATCCAAGAACGGTCGCACAAATTCATAAAACGACCCGTATCTGATAATTACATATTCTGCTCCTCCGCAATCAATATTCCCTCGCTGCATAATCAGCTTTAGCAACGTCGGATTGACAATCAGTTCTTCGTACTTATCTGATTCGGAACTGTTTGAATTTCCATGGCCGGGACGATCGGATGAAGTCTGCAGCGACAGATTATCATACCTGACCTATTCATGCCTTATCGATTCTATTGGTTTGAGCTCAGCTGCCCTTTTTGCCGGAAGATAACCAAACGTGACGCCGACAACAACTGAAAAGCCGAAAGCGATGAAGATAGAGTACAGGGTGAGACTTGTTTTGACTTCAGTAAAAAGATCGATCCCCAGTGAAAGGAAAATTCCCAGGAAAACTCCGATCAGACCTCCGGTAATGCTTATTGCCATTGCTTCAGATACAAACTGGCCCATGATGTCGGACCTTTTTCCACCGATAGCCCGTCTTATACCTATCTCCTGGGTTCGCTCCAGCACTGAAGCAAGCATTATATTCATTATGCCTATTCCGCCCACTATCAGCGAAATTGCTGCAATTGAAGCAAGCAGGAGGTTATAAATGCGACTTTCACGTTTTTCCTGTTCCATCAGCTCATAAGGAATAATTATGCTGAAATCATCATTGTTGAAATGGCGTCGCGAAATAATACTTCTGATAATTGCGGCAGATTCGATAAGCTTTTCAGAGCTTTCAAGTTTAACAGTTACCTGTTTCAGGTCGCTTGAAAGTATATTTGCTTTTGGTATCCTTTTACCGAATGTCGATAGAGGGATATAGACATCGTTGTTCAGGTCGCGGGCAGCAAGTTCACCGACAGTTTCGGTAAAGAGCGCCTTTGTCTGAAGCACGCCGGCAACTTCGAACCACTGGTCTCCGAGTTTGATATTTTTACCAAGGGGGTCTTCGTAGCTGAAAAGTTCCCTTGCAATATTCGCCCCGAGAACGCAGACCTTTAAATGCCTGTCATAATGATCCTGGTTTATGAAGATCCCTTTTCCCATCCTGTAGTTCAGAATACTTGTCACTTCAGGAGTCACTCCAATAACTGTGGCTTTGGATGATTTGTCTCCGTACATAGCATCGAGCTTCGCCTCTGATTGCGGCGCTATTCCTTTTACTCCGGGAACAATTTCAGTAATTGCTTTTGTATCATCAAGGGAGAGGCCGTTGGAAAATTTCATGCGCATCTGCTCAAGTTCTGCGTCTGTAAGGTCTTTATCACGGACAATGATATTGCTTACCCCCAGGTCCTGGTACTTAGCCATTGCCTGTTCTTTTGCACCCTCACCGATTGATACCATTGCAATGACCGAGGCAGTACCGAATATGATCCCGAGCATTGTCAGGAACGACCTGAATTTATGATCACGAAGACCGGACACGGCAACCCTTATGTTTTCCTGAATCTGCATAAAAAGATGTTTTTACCTGGTTACAATATTTTCAGGAGGTTCAAGAGCCTGTCCGGGCTTCAGATCGCCTGAAACGATAGTAGCCGCATTGTTTGAGGGGCCTGTCTTTACTTCAGTCTTCCTGATCTTTCCTCTCTTCCTGACAAAAAGATAAAAATGCTTATTTTCCTCAAGGAGGCAGTTATTAGGGACATACATTTCATATGCGCCCTCATAGGTGACATATTCGCAGCTGACTGTCATTCCCGGTTT
Source organism: Bacteroidales bacterium (assembly GCA_049691735.1). GTDB lineage: Bacteria > Bacteroidota > Bacteroidia > Bacteroidales > VadinHA17 > LD21. The sequence goes on along the minus strand of JBAVOD010000199.1, from coordinate 5,471 downwards.
TAACCTCAGATCAGACTCAGATATTATGACTTCTGTCGGGAATACATTTTTTTCATCCTTTTTAATACAAACCCTGCTTAAGCTTTGAATTATTCCATGAAAAGTTATAGATGGGAGAGCATCAAGCCGGACAAGAACATTTTGTCCGGTTTTAATTTTACCGATATCGTTTTCCATCACGAATCCATTTACTTTCATCGTCCTGATATCAGGGATCATGGCTACAGGGTTGCCCAGATACACCTCATCGCCTACCTTGATTGACTGACCCGTTCTCCAGTTTTCTTCAACAACGAAAACCCCGTCAAGCGGACTGCTGACGATCAGTTTACCCAGGTCGCTCTGGGCAGCTTTAAGGTCATTTTCCTTCTGGGCTACCTTTATCTGCTGGATCCGGATATCAAGGCTGTCGAGTTTGGGTCTGAGCTCAAGGTTCCTTTTGATTTTATTAAGACTAATTTCAGCCTGCCGGTATTCAAGCTCTATCACTCTTCTAATACTCTTCGATTCAAAACCTGACCTCTCGAGCTCAAGCTTTTTAATTTCGAATGCAGCCTGTTCCTTTTTAAGCCCTGCCTTTAGTTCCTGAATGTTGTTCGCGATCTGGGCCTCCAGCTTGTTGGCTGAAGCAATTTCATTTTCAAGCGATTCTCCCTTTTCAATAATGTATTTCTGGACCGAAGCCGGGTCCACTTTTATGACCTCTTCACCTTTGTGCACATCTTTACCATGGTCGGCAAGTCCGATAATCTTAAAATAGTATCCATATATTGAGTTTATTCTCGGCATGCTAAGGAATGCAGCATTCACAGCCTGCAACTCCCCGGTCTCAACGACCGATTGCCTGAATGGTCCTTTCATCACCGAGTATCCTGTGTCCTGTTTTCTGGCACATGCTACTGACAAAAGAAACAGAACTGTTATCAACAGATATTCTAAAAGTATATTCTTCAGGATTCTTTTCATTGTCTGTTTTGCTGTGGTTTGGCTTTATCTGGATCCTGCTGACTTATTATTTCCATTCTCAGATTTTTCTTTTACTTCAAGTTTTTTGAGGAACGGGTCGGAGAGTGCAATTTTATCGTTCTCATCAAGGCCCCCGGTTACAATGGCAAAATCGGAATTAATGGCTCCGGTCTTTATTTCCCGGCGTTTAAACCCTGATCCGGATTTTAAATAGACATACTCTGTCCCCTGCTCTTTGAAAAGTGATTCGAGAGGAATATAAAGCACATTTGGAATTTCGCTTACAATGATCCTGCAACTGACTGTAAGCCCTGGCAGAAGTGTTTTACTTTGACCCGAGATGCTGATCTGAACCGGAAAGATCTTAATTTTGGATTTGTAGTCAATGTTCCGGGCGAGATTAGCGACCGATTCAACCTTCCCTGTAAATGATGAATCCGAATAGGCGTCAGGTCTTATTTCCACCCGCTGGCCAGGAAGGACCTTTGCAATATCGACTTCATTAATATTTACTTCAGCCTTCATCTTCGACAGGTCAGGAAGCTCGATGATCTTTGAGCCCGAATAAGGCTGGTCACCTACATTCCATTTCTGTGCTGTGCTCCAATTCTCTTCCTTGATGGTGATGCCTTTTTCGGGGCTCACAACAAATAGACTGTTCATTGAGGTGTTTGCATCTTTAAGTGTTGTTGTCAGCTGCCTGATGGTCAATAATTTCTGAAGGAGATCCTCTTTATGGATTATCTTCTTGTTCTCAATCTGCTCCATTGCCCTGTTAAGTGCGATTGTTGCAGATTCGAGCTTTAGCTTTATCTCTTGTTTAGTTACCTCCGGCTCATAGATTGCTGTTTCAGAATTTATCTTCGATATTTCCTGAGAGATACGGGCCAGTTCAAGGTCAGCTTCAAGATCCTCTATTTCCGATTTCTGTGTTGATTTCAGCTTCTCATACTCTGCCTCAGCAATTTCAAGCTGCTGTTCAGCCTGAATGATCGCCCTCTTGATCTCTGAAGGATCGAAGATCATAATAGTATCGCCCTTTTCGACTTCTTTTCCGTCCTCTGCGATTTTAGCTATTTTCAGCGAGCCGTAACGATAGGAGATTGAGGGCGCTGAAACAGTAATCGAATTTACGGCCTTAACGGCACCCTGCTCAGTAAGCTCTTCGATGAAGGTACCTCTTTTTACCACAGTTACCTGGATATCTGATGCCTCTTTACCTTTACACGAGGCCAGAACCAGGAATAACAGGAGAATGATTCTTCTTATCATGATTTTTGGATTCTCTTTCGGAATATTCTTTTTTCTATTTTGGGCTTTTATATATTATTTTTTCAGCGGAGATAAGACTTTTTGGCGGTTGCGACAATGCAATTATCTCACCGCCCTTAAGCCCCCCTGTTATTATTGTATGCGTGCTTCCCGACAGACCGGTCTCCACTTCAATGGGGATAAATTTGTTTTTCCGCATAACATAGACAACCCGGGTGCTATCCCTGTCAAAGATGGCCAGGGTTGGTACAAAGAGAGTATCCATTGCCTCTTTAATTGTGATCTCGCAATCAGCGCTGAGACCAGGTTTCATTTTTGAGTGGCAGCTGTCAATATCAATTATAACTTCATAAAATTTAACTTTTGAATCTGAATACCTCTCAGCTGTGCGGCCCATCAGACTCTTCCTGTTTATCTTGCCTGTAGTTTCAAGCTTTTCAGCGGAATCGACAATTACATGTACTTTCTGTCCCTTTTCGATCTTTTTAAAGTCTGCTTCCAAAACCTGAGCCGAGACCTGCATTTTGCTCAGATCGGGGAACTGCAGCACCGGAGTACTTATCAACAGAACGGTTCCTTCTGTGATTATGCCGCCAAATTTTCCTACTCCCTGGGTTCCCATAAAGTAAAATTCGGGAGATTCGGCCCGCATTACTATTCCATCGCGCTGAGCTATTATGGTCAGTGAATTAACCTGGTCTGACATTGTCTGTGCCTTTGCTTTTTCCCCCATGATCCTTGCATTCAGCTGTCTGATCTCTGCCTCGCCGATCATCCTGGTTGCAGCCAGTTTTTTTTCTGTCTTCTGTTTTTCGATCAGAGCTTTTCTCATTTCAAGGTTAAGCAGTTTCCGGGTCACTTCCGGTGCAAACTTCATCCGTGATGAATCGAGCGATGATATTTTCAACTGAGCTTCACTTGTTGCAAGCTGGGCCTCAAGAAGAGCCAAATTAAACTGATTGTCGGCTTCCTTTTTTTTCAGCTCTGACTCAAGAGTTTCGATAGAGTTCATGGTTTGAAGGTACATTGACTCCAGCTCAGGCAAGGCAAAAACACAGATTGTATCTCCCGTTTGTACATAAGCTCCATTTTCAGCAAGTCGCACAACTGTCATCTGACCCAGCATCACCTTTGGCGGCATCACAGGTAAATTGACAACTGCCTGAACCGTTCCGGCAACACTGATATTTTCAACATAATCTGATTTTCCAACCTGGAAGGTAATCATGCCATTATCTTTTTTACCTGCACACGATAAAAGCAAATATGGGAGAAACAGGAATGCAAACCAGATTACCTTCATCCAAAGATGATTTCTTACATAAAGTTAGGAATAAATCCGAACCAAAGAAATAATTTCGGCCGCTACAGCCTGCGGACATCTTTTTACGTAAATACTGTCCGGACCGGGAATCCTGTTTTTTTCATTTCCAACAGGACATATACAGTAAAACTGAACAGATCAAGTTTCAAAATTGCCGGCGAGTATATGTAGATCTTTACTCGATTTGCAGCCTCCCGGCAAAAAAGCTCCCGGAATCAGCTGAATCAGCAAATACCTGATTTTATTCTACTTAGACCAGTCGCTTTACACTTGCCGATAGGGATGTACATCATCCTTATGGGCACGTTCTTTGACACCGCATGTATGCTGTTAGATTTGATCCGTTAACCAAGAATTAAAATCATGAAAGCGACAACAGCAGTACCGGAAACAGAATTGATAAACACGGATCAGGTTTTAATAGAAGGCTGCAAAAAGGGTGATCAGAAGGCACAGTTTCAGATCTACAAGCTATATTTTAAGGCAATGTACAATGCAAGCCTGAGGATTGTAAACAATTCGATGGAAGCCGAGGGTATCATGATGGAATCATTTATTTCGGCCTTTGAGAATATATCTGCTTACCAGGGAACAGTAAGCTTTGGTACCTGGCTCAGGGAAATAGTGCAAACGAATTCCCAATTAGCAGTAGCCTGAATGCCGGAGAGAACCTTTTTCCCCGTTTAAAATCAGATGGCCCGGGCCAGGTGCAACCTTACGGAATTTACGTCGTCCTTAAATAAAAAAATATGAGAATACTCACCATTCTTTTTTGTGGCCTTTTCAGCAGTGCTATTTTATCGGGCCAGGGCATTAATATGCCACCGCAAAGGAAAATAATGACACTTGGTGTTTTTCATTTTGCATATCCCAACCTTGATGTTGTCAGAACAGAAAAAAATGACCAGATTTCAGTGCTTGAAGAACCTTATCAATCAGAAATCAAAGCTGTAGCCAAAGTAATTGAAGAATATAATCCAACAATTATAGCCGTAGAATCAACTCCGGACAATCAGTATAAAATGGATTCACTGTTTATGTTATATAAATCTGATAAATGGATTTTGAACCAAAATGAACAGTATCAACTCGGATTCCGGATTGCGAAGAAATTGGATTTGCAAAAAATATATTGTGTTGACGACCGGGGAAAGCATTATGACAATATTGCGTCAATGTTTAACGACAGCATCCGGTTATCACGATTTGAAAATTATTACCTCAGATCAGGGGATTCCATTTACAAACTGCCCGAACCAAATGCCAAAGTTACAGGCATAATTGATGCTCTTTCTGAATTAAACAATCCCGATCGTATAAGAGACCGGTTAGGTATATATTTATTAAATCCATTTAAATATGAAGAGCAGCCCGGTGATTTTGCCGGCGTTGATTTTGAAACCGGCAGATGGTTTAACAGAAACCTGAGAATATTCCGGAACATTCAAAGAATTCCGCAAAGTGCTGACGACAGAATATTATTGATAATAGGAAGTGAACACCTGAACCTGTTGAATATATTATTTGACGTTTCAAGAGAATACGAATTTGTTTCACCTTTACCGTATCTCGAAAAGGCCAGGCACTAAGTTTTTTTCGTCATTCATGGATCCAAAAGCCCACCAGGCCGGCGGAATTTATATGTTTTATAACATATATAGTCAGATCAATACAAATCAACCAAACTGGCATTCGCGTCAACATAAGGTTTTTTATTTTATAAGTTTTAGATTTAGAAGGTGTTTCGTGTGTGTTTACATCTTCTATCGTCCTTCTGTTACTTTTCCTTTTTCAATATCACAAGCCTCACCAGGAGCAGTGGGCAGATTAGCATAATTATAGTTCCCGTGAGATGCCAGCGGCATCGAAGTCCAATATCCATGGCAACGTCCATGGTAAAGGGCCGTCT
>JBAVOD010000198.1:0-4165 GCA_049691735.1 Bacteroidales bacterium | reverse complement strand
ATCGGCATCTATACCCTGTCGGCACCGCGAATTTATTATGCAATGTCGGCCGACGGCCTGTTTTTTAAAGGGCTGTCGTCTGTTCATCCGGTATTCAAAACCCCTGTAAATTCAATAATCGCACAATCGGTGTGGGCAATAGTACTTCTCCTGTTCTGGGGAACCCTCGAAAACCTGATCACATATACGGTATCGATTGAATGGATTTTTTTCACGCTTGCTGCTGCAGGGATATTCATATTCAGGAGAAAGCTAAAGGATATTCACAGACCGTACAGGACTTTCGGGTATCCTGTTACCCCCTTGATATTCATTGTGATAAACACATGGTTTGTAATCAACATAATGATAAACAGGCCTCTGCATATGGCTATTGGTTTTGGTTTCCTGTTGCTTGGTGTCCCTGTTTTCCTGTTCTTTAAGCATAAGAACGCACATGATCAATCAAACAATGACCGGAAATGAAAGATATTTCTTTTATCATCAATCACCTTGGAGAGGAGCGCGAAAAATATTTTAATGCCATCACACCTCCTGTATTCCAGACAAGCAATTTCGCTTTTAACAATGTGAGCGACCTTAAGAAAGCCATTGCGGACGAAAAGAATAATTATCTCTACTCCCGCGGAAACAATCCGACAACCGAGATATTGTGCAAAAAAATTGCCGCTCTCGAGGACACCGATGAGGCTCTGGCTTTCGCAAGCGGCATGGCGGCCATCTCCTCTGCGGTCATTTCATTTGTATCGTCAGGTGACCATATTGTGAGCGTAAGGAATAATTACAGCTGGACAAGCATGCTTATGAACCGGTTCCTGCCGCGCTTCGGTGTGGAAACCACATTTGTCGACGGCCGTTTCAGCGAAAATTTTGAAAAAGCGATCAGAAAGAATACACGCATCATTTACCTCGAAAGTCCAAACTCACTGACATTCGAACTGCAGGACATTGAAGCAGTTGCCACGATAGCCAGGGCACACGGCATATCCACCATCATTGACAACAGCTATTCATCCCCTCTTACCCAGTCGCCTGCCTCCATGGGAGTTGATATAGTTTTACATTCAGCCAGCAAATATCTTGGTGGTCACAGCGATATTGTTGCCGGAATGGTCTGCGGCTCATCGGCAAACATCAGCAGGATATTCAATAATGAATTTCTGGGTCTCGGCGGGGTGATCTCACCTTTCAATGCATGGCTTATGCTTCGGGGACTCAGGACACTTCCGGCAAGGATCGACAGGATCTCTTCTACTGTCGAAAAGGTTGTCGGTTATCTTGAAGGCCACGACATGGTTGAAGAGGTCCTTTATCCCCTGTCGCCCCGTCATCCCCAGCACGAACTCGCAGTAAAGCAAATGCTTAAACCGACAGGCCTGTTCTCGGTCCGCCTTACAGTCCGCGATAAAAAGCTTGTAGAACTTTTCGTGAACAGCCTCAGGCAATTCATTATTGGTGTCTCGTGGGGCGGCCATGAATCGCTTGTATTTCCGGCAATGTCATTTGATGAGGAGAGGACAAAGGAAGGATATTCGGGAAATCTTATAAGGTTCTATGTTGGGCTGGACGAGCCCGACTCCCTTATAAAAGATCTGGATCAGGCCTTCGGTAAGATCAGCTGATCAGGATAAAGTTAAACGGCATATTAAGGACAGAGGAAAAGTATTGTCCCCTTTCAAGGATGTCTTCATCTCCCTCCTCATAGTACCAGTTAACAATGAATTTCTTGTTTTTCAGCTTCACCCTCGATATCCGTTGAAGGATCTGGATCATAAGCTTGGCTGAGGCGCTGTTAAAATATTCAAGAGTGATATCCACACATGTTACCTCTGCAGGGAGGTTAATGTATTCTTTTATCCAATCCTGCACCGGAAGAAAGAAATTAAGTATGTTTTCATGTATGGAGCGTCCTTTTATCCTGATAAATCCCTCAGGATCAAGCATTACTTCAGGTGAATTCTTTGTTGCTTCAATTTTGAGTCCCTCCATCGGTGGAAAAATTTAAGGGGTTTCAAGTTCAGGTTACATTCTTGCCTGCGGAACTATATCCTGCGAGGCAAACTGCCGTCTAAGGTACTTAAAATAACCTGTAATTCCTATCATAGCTGCATTGTCGGTGGTATAGCTTACACGGGGAACAAATAGGTTCCATCCCCTTTTACGGGCCTCGCTTTTTACAGCATCGCGCAAGCCTGAATTTGCCGACACTCCGCCCGCAATTCCTACTTCCTTTATACCCGTCTCCACTGATGCTTTTACTAACTTGCTGATGAGTATATTGATAATAGTTTCCTGAAGGGATGCGCACAGGTCCTCTTTGTTTTTTTCAATGAAATCAGGATCATCCTTAAGTTTATCCCTCAGAAAATAAAGGAAGCTGGTCTTAAGCCCGCTGAAGCTGAAATCCAATCCTCTTATAACCGGTCTTGCAAAGCTGAAAGCTTCGCTGTTGCCTTCTTTTGCAAGCTTATCAATAAAGGGACCAGCCGGGTAGGTAAACCCCATTAACTTGCCGCATTTATCGAAAGCTTCCCCGGCAGCATCATCAATAGTATTGCCTATGGTCTCCATTTCAAGATGATCGCGCATCACGATCAGCCTTGTATGCCCGCCTGATACCAGCAGGCACAGGAACGGAAACCGGGGCACATCGGTTTCCCTGCCTTTTTCAAGAATGAAATGTGCAAGAACATGTGCATGAAGGTGATTCACCTCTATGAGCGGGATCTTTCGCGCAAGTGCAAAACCCTTGGCAAAAGAAGTACCTACCAGAAGGGAGCCGAGCAGACCCGGGCCCCTTGTGAAGGCAACAGCATTGACATCCTTTACTTCTATACCGGCCTTACGAAGGGCAAGGTCCGTAACAGGGACAATATTGGCCTGGTGAGCCCTGGATGCCAGCTCAGGAACAACGCCGCCATACTGCATATGGATATCCTGGTTGGCAATCAGGTTTGACAGCACGTAACCATCCCTCACCACTGCTGCTGATGTATCGTCGCAAGAAGATTCTATAGCCAAAATAGTCACCGGCATCGCTTAACCTCAAATTTCTTCCAGCTTTTAACGCTTTTATTTGTGAAATGTTCCAAAAATAGTGGTTTGTGATGGCCCGGGAAGGATATTTACCGATTAAATTCAAAAATATTGATTTTTACTTCTGCCTCTTTAGAATTAACCCGGTAGTCCGCCAACTGTGCCAACCTGCAACTTGCACCATGCAACCTGCAACAGTTTTTCAACCCTGCACACAGCACGGGAAAAAGTCTGATCCTCTTCAGGGTTTTTTAAATTGCATTACATAACCATAGCCACGCCAGATAGTCTCAATTCGTTTATCATGCATTGAATCAGGAATAAGGTCAAACGGAGGGACAACTTTATCATTGGCACCTGTAAACAGGTTGAATAACTTTGATGCCTTGTCGGTTTCATCGGCAATCACTATCCTGGTTTCCGGGCGGCTTACCCTGATCATCTCGCCAATCGCTTTCTTTCTGTCCCTGAAAAGATTAATTGCACCCAGGTGAAAGACCACGTCAAATGAGCTGTCTTTAAAGGGAAGGCTGTGAGCGTCAGCCCTGAACACTTCTGCCTTTATCCCCCATTTTTTGATATTCCGTATGCAATGGACCATCATTTGCTTCTGGATATCAATTCCATAAAATTTAAGCCCCTTTGCATGGCCGTTCATCCACGGGTAATTCTCACCTGCTCCCATACCCGTTTCAAGAATCCTGTCGTTGTCTCTTAATTCGAGCCTTGTCAGCACTTCGTTGCGTGCATTCGTGGCCCCGCCACAGAAGAGAAACAGGAAATTATTAACAGGAGTATATGTCTTTGCATAAAGTGACCTTATAATTTTCTCACGCCTGCCTTTGAATTCGAGACCTTTATCCGCCAGAAAATCGGTATACCCCTCAGATCCTGAAAATACGGTTTTGCAATTCAGGCACGTCATTCCTGAGGGGGGATCTGCCGCGGACATTAATTCGCCCCCACAGAGAGGGCACTGAAGCATGTCGAGGGTTTCTTGTTCCATCGTACAGGATTCAGAGGTCATTTTTTACAATTTAGGAAATGTTTTTCAATGCATATCGATTTCAATCCCAATTTTGCCCTGCAATACAGAGTATTGCTTCAATTGAATTGTTTAACTTTATGT
>JBAVOD010000197.1:0-5301 GCA_049691735.1 Bacteroidales bacterium | reverse complement strand
TTGTAAAAAATCCTGCGTATAACCGCGACAGAGGTCCCGTTAATGTATTTGCAGCAAGGGGACATGTGGAATTCTGAACTGTTTTTCCTTTAAATTATATATTTTCCTGAGGTTAAATTAATATCTTTCCTGCCGATTTATTCCTTTGTATTAATGCAAACCTGAACCTGAAGAGCAGAATTCTATTACTTAATGATCTCAAACTGCAAAAAATATGCTTCAGCCCTTCTCCTGTTTTTCGTTGCACTGAACGGATCGGCCCAGGTAAGAGATCTTGATTTTTATATCACTGAAGCTCTCCGCAACAGTCCGTTGCTGAACGATCTCCGCAACCAGTTCAATTCAGCTTCGATCGACAGTTTAATCATCAGAGCCCAGAGCAGACCTCAGGCTGAAGGCAGATCACTGCTTTTATATGCCCCCTTCAATAAATACTTCGGCTATGATGAAGTAATTACCGATGGCGGTAATTATGAAGCCGTTGGTTATGTATCGCAGAATATTTTCAACAGGAAGAGCATCGAAAACAAATACAGGTCAGCCGGAACTCTGAAGGAAGGCCTGGGCATAAACAGGAAGATATCCCAAGCTGAACTGAAGAGGTTGATAACCAGTCTGTACCTTCAATCTTTCTCCATTTCCGCCGATCTTGCTTTCAACAGGTCATTTCTTGATCTCCTCCATGAACAGGACCGGATTATAAGCCAGTTCGTCAGGGCTGGAATCTTTAGGCAGGCTGATTACCTTTCACTGCTTGTGGAAACTCAGGGACAGGAAGTGCTTGTCAGTCAGCTTGAAAATGAATATGAAAAGAATACCGGGACGCTTAACGAGGCATGCGGGATTGTTGATACCTCTCACGTTGATCTTCAGGTACCTGACATTAAGCCCTTGAGTGTGACTACCAATCCCGGAAATCTTTTTCTTGAGCCATTCAGGATCGACAGTCTGCAGATAATCAACGAAAAAGCCGGTCTGGACCTCAGATACAAACCAATTGTGAGCTGGTTTGCTGATGCCGGTGTGCTTACCAGCAATCCCTGGAATTTTTACAGACACTTTGGTGTAAGTGCCGGTATTTCTCTCAGCATTCCGATATATGACGGGCAACAAAAAAAGCTCGGGCAGCAGAAGCTTACGCTCAGGGAGAATTCAAGATCCTTTTACAGTATAAGTTCAAAAAAACTGTATGACCAGCAATATCTTAAACTTCAGGGTGAACTTGAAGGGATGAAAGCTGTAAGGGATAAACTGGCAAAGCAGCTTGAGATATCGGACCAGCTTGTAAGATCGCTCAGATCAGAGCTCGAAACAGGATATGTCAGGATGACGGACTACCTGAATGCCCTGAAAAGTTACAGGAACATCAGGCACAGCCTTAATATGACGGATATAGCCTTCATGTCGGTCGTTAATGATATGAATTACATACTTTCCGAATAAACATATTTGAAAATCAATGGAAAAACGCTCTTTACTTCAGTCCGACCGGATGTGTTTTAAAGTTGTTATTGCACTGGTTTCGCTGGGAGTAATACCCGCATGCGGAAATCAGGGATCAACAGGCGAAAAGGAAACAGAGCACAGAACACCGGTGACCTTGACACAACCCGTCTACAGGGATATCTCGGAAATCGTCGATCTGCCTGCTATTACCGAATATCTTGTCAGGAATGTTGTCCGCTCCTCAACAACCGGGATCATTGAGACCATCAGCGTTAGTCCGGGAGAACCGGTCAGCAGGGGTCAGCTATTATTCACAGTTAAAACACTCGAGGCTGCCGCCTTAAAAGACTCTCTGCAGAATGAAACTAATCTTGCTTTCAGGGGGATCATAAAAGTTCCAGCTCCAAAAAACGGAATCATAAGCGAGGTTATGCACCAGGCTGGCGATTTTGTCCAGGAAGGTGATGAATTATCTGTCGTTGCCGATGTGGAAAGCCTCGTTTTCATCCTGGAAGTACCTTTCGAAATGACAGGTTTTGTCAGTAAGGGCAAAGAATGCACGCTCATCCTCCCCGATAAAAGGGTGCTCAGGGGAAAAGTACGGGGAAGATTGCCTGAGATGAATGTTCAGGATCAGACTGTCAGGTATATTGTTGACGCTGATAATAAAAGCCGGCTGCCTCAGAACCTTATTGCATCGGCCGAAATTGTCAGGATGACGCGAAAGGGGGCACAGGTTCTGTCCAGGACTGCAGTGCTGAGCAATGAAACTCAGACTGAGTTCTGGGTGATGAAATTGATAAATGATTCCACTGCTGTCAGGATACCGGTAAAAAAAGGAATTGAAGAAACTTCTGCTATTGAAATAACAGATCCGCTTTTTCTGACTTCAGACCGGATACTCAACTCGGGTAATTACGGATTGCCCGATACTGCCCTGATAGTCGTGAACAGATAAATTGATGAAGAATTTTTTTGTCACATACAGGAATCCGGTTTCCCTGGTAATTGCAGTGATCATTGCCGGAGGTCTTTTTCTTTACAGCCATATCAATATATCTCTTTTCCCCGAGATCACATTTCCTAAAATCAAAGTCATTGCCGACAACGGCGAACAACCGGTCGACATAATGATGATCACGGTCACAAGGCCGCTTGAAGAAGCCATCAAACAGGTCCCCGACCTGAAGATGCTGAGGAGCACGACCAGCCGCGGTACCTGTGAAATCTCGGCATTTCTGAACTGGGGCTCCGATATTGATGCCAACCTCCAGATGCTGGAGTTAAGGGTTAATCAGATCAGGAATAGCCTTCCGCCGGGCGTAGGAATACAGATTGAAAAAATGAATCCCTCAATCCTGCCGGTGATCGGCTTTACCGTCGAAAGCGATGAAAAGTCACCCATCGAGCTTAACCTTATTGCAGCCTATACGATCAAACCCTTTCTTTCACAGATTGAGGGAGTTTCGTCGGTAGGAGTTATCGGGGGCAAGACAAAAGAGTATTGGATCGAACTGAACCAGGACAGGATGCTGGCCTTCTCGGTAACTCCGGAAATGATCAGGGACGTTATGAGTCAGAATTATTTTATCGGGTCAAACGGCCTGGTTTCAGATTACAGGAGGCTTTACCTTGAGGTGACCGATGCCGGACTGTATACTTTAAATGATATTGAGAATGCAGTTATCCGCAACAACGGGAAACGGAATATCAGGTTAAAGGATGTTGCCCGGGTCAATGTAAGGGAAAAAACCGAATACACCAGGATTAATGCGAACGGACGGCAGGGACTCCTTGTCGCTATTCTGAAACAGCCGGGTGCCAATCTGATCAATCTTTCAAAGAGCGTCTCTGAGAAAAAGAAAGAGCTTGAGAAGATCCTGCCACCCGATGTAAGGCTTTCGTTCTATTACGATCAGGCCGATTTTGTGAACAGGGCCATCAGGAGCGTAAGCGACAGCATATGGATTGGGCTCTTACTGGCAATTCTCGTGGCAGTAATGTTTTTGAGATCATTCAGGGCCAGTTCCACCATCCTGGTCACAATACCGGTCACACTTCTTCTGACCATAATCGTTTTATATTCGGTGGGCTATTCCCTGAATTTGATGACATTCGGTGCCATTGCCGCAGCCATCGGGTTGATTATCGATGATGCAGTTGTGGTTGTGGAGCAGATCCACAGGACTCATGAGGAATTCCCCGACAGGCCTTCATCCCAGCTAGTACAGCAGGCTGTTGGGTACCTATTTCCGTCGATGATCGGATCATCACTCAGCACAATAGTAATTTTTATCCCCTTTATGCTTCTTGGAGGAGTAGCAGGAGCTTATTTCAACGTGCTGACAAACACTATGATCATCACACTTGTCTGTTCATTTCTTGTTACATGGATAGGCCTTCCTGTTATATATATCTGGTTTTCAGGCATAAAACCACTTTTTGGCAGACAGCGGAAGCAGGCAGTGAAAACTGTCAGGACCAGGGACTGGATAACATTCTTTATCACGCGACCTTACATCAGCATCCTGTTTCTGATTTTCCTGCTGGTCGCTATTATCTATATACTGCCTAAACTTGAGACAGGCTTTCTGCCTGAAATGGATGAGGGTTCAATAGTCCTCGATTATGTGTCACCCCCGGGGACATCGCTTGATGAGACTGACAGGATGTGCAGGGAAGTTGAAAAGATAATAGTAAAGATCCCCGAGGTAGAATCATATTCGAGAAGAAGCGGTGCCCAGATGGGATTCTTCATTACCGAGCCCAATGATGGGGATTACCTGATAAATCTCCGTCCCGATAGGAAGAGGACCACTGACGAAGTGATAGATGATATAAGAAAAAGGGTAGAGGCAACACAACCAGCTCTGCAGATAGATTTCGGCCAGGTAATAGGAGATATGCTGGGCGACCTGATGGCATCGGTACAGCCAATTGAAATTAAGATATTCGGCACCGACCAGAATGAACTTAACAGACTCGCAAAGCAGGTTGCAGGCGAGATAGAAGGAATAGAAGGCGTTGCGGATGTTTTTGACGGCTTGATCATTGCAGGGCCGTCAATTGAAATTGTGCCCGATCATGACAAACTCGGCCAGTTCAACCTGGCCCCAGAATCGTTCCTGTTCCAGCTCCGGACAATCACCCAGGGAAATGTTGTCGGAATGATACCCGAGACCGAACAGATGACCGATATCAGGATGATCTATCCGAACAGCCTCGACAACAACCTGTCGGACCTGAAAAAGAAGAGTCTCTTTCTTGCCGATGGCAAGCTGAAACCATTGGCCGGCCTGGCAACTTTTAAGGTTACTGAAGGTGTTGCCGAGATTAACAGGGAGAACCTTAAGTCGGTGGCTATTGTGACAGCAAGACTTAATCAGCGCGATATCGGGAGTGCGATGAAAGATATACAGTCAGTTCTGGCGACAAAGCTGTTTCTTCCTCAGGGATATAGCATCGAATACGGCGGTGAGTACGCCGACCAGCAGAAATCGTTTAGCCAGCTGCTTATTATTCTGGTCCTGTCAAGCCTCCTGGTTTTCTCATTGATGTTGTTCCTGTTCCGGGATATCCGAGCTGCTGCCTCCATATTTCTGATAGCCGTATTCGGCGCTGCAGGATGTCTGATAGCACTTTTTGTCACCGGGACACCTCTTAATGTGGGGAGTTATACGGGACTTATCATGATTGTGGGGATAATCGGTGAGAATGCGATATTCACATTCCAGCAATTCATGACCAACATGGAAAGAGGTTCAGTGGATAACTCGATTGTATTTGCCATTTCAACAAGACTCAGGCCCAAGCTGATGACTGCACTGGGAGCGATAATTGCGCTTCTTCCCCTTG
>JBAVOD010000196.1:0-6621 GCA_049691735.1 Bacteroidales bacterium | reverse complement strand
AAGCGGAGTGACAAGCGGGAGTCCCTTTTGGGCTCTTCGCTTGTTAAAAGTCCTGGTATCATGCTCCTGTATATATGCGGTATCGGCAAGCATGATCGAACACAGGTCACGCGTTGCATTTGAACAGATTATTGATCCTCTGAATCCCAGCCGGTAAACATATGGAATAAGTCCTGAATGATCTATGTGAGCATGTGTAAGGATAATATGATGTATTAAGGAGGGATCAAATCCCAGGTCCCTGTTCATGCCGTCAGTTTCGAGTCCTTTTCCCTGGAACATACCGCAGTCGAGAAGGATCCGTTTACCCGAATCGGTGGTAATAAGTGTCTTGCTGCCGGTAACTTCTCTTGCAGCTCCACAAAATTTCAGCCTCATAATATGATTTTTATATGTTTATTATTTTTCTGATGATTCACTTTTAAACAAGTCCCTTAATCTTCCTTCACACAAACAGGCTAAAAAGCATTACACCGGGTTATTGCCCGGTCCTGAGAAAAATTCAAAACCCTTTACTCACTCCACCAGAACGACTGCTATGTCCATTACATTTGTAAATGTGGGTCCGGTAATAATATGTCCGCCGGCAGCCCTGAAAAAATTATAGGAATTAAAATCCGCCAGGTATTTTTCGGCATAAATACCGGCTTCCCTGGCTTTGCACGCTGTGTCAGCATCAACAACAGCACCTGCAGCATCGGTTGGCCCGTCATTCCCGTCAGTTCCTGCAGAAAGCAGAGTTATCCCGGGAATATTTTCCAGCCTCAGTGCAGCAGTGAGGGCAAGGTGCTGATTTCGTCCTCCCAGGCCATCCCCGTTTACCTTCACGGTAGTCTCCCCCCCATACAGAAGGCAGGCGGGTTTTCTTATGCTTTTATCATTCCTGATATTTAAAGCTTCTCCCGTAATTAACCTGGCGGCATTTTCAACGTCTCCTGTAAGCAGGTCAGCGTTGATTTTGACATTGAATCCGCAGTCTGCAGCGTAATTAGCGGCTGAGAGAAGGGCGTCGGAATTAGTTCCGGCGAGAATATTGTGAGTTTTTGAAAATATCGGATCTCCCTCTTTTGGTGTTTCAGGATGCAGACCGGCTGCTCCTTCCCTGAGGTACCTTAGGATTCCTGCTGTCAGATCCGGAGCGAGGCCATACTTTTCGATAATATCGAGAGCCTGGCTGAATGTTGAAGGGTCGGGAACTGTCGGGCCCGAGGCAATCACATCGAGCGAATTACCCGGCACATCCGATAGTATGATTGTAACAAGGGTTGCCGGCCAAACGATTCGTGAAAGCTGGCCTCCCTTGATCCCCGAAAGATGTTTCCTGACGCAGTTTATTTCATGAATAGGAGCTCCGCAGCGCACGAGAAGATTATTTACAATGTAAAGCTCCTCGGGCAGCAATCCTTCTGCCAGATCGGCCATCAATGCTGATCCCCCGCCGGAAATCAGGCAGATGACAAGGTCATTTTCGGCCGCAGTTACTGCCAGTTCCTTAATCTCCGCAGTTGCCCTGAATCCGTTCATATCGGGCACAGGATGCCCCGCCTCTGATACTTTGATCTTTTTAAGCTTGCACGAATGACCATATTTGACCACTACATTACCGGCGGTAATCCGGTCCTTTAGTTCTGCTTCCGTGTAGTGTGCCATTGCGGCGCTTGCCTTCCCTGCACCGATTACATAAATGTTTTTGAAATCGTCAATTCTGAAGCTGAGATCCTTTATTCTGAGAACAGGTCCCGAGACAGAGAGCACACTATTGATTATTTTTCCCGGAAGCACACCTTTGAGGCCTTCCATGAATATTTTTTGAGCGTATTCCCTGGTGTTCATATGCGAGTGCTTTAAATGAAAATGGTCAGTCAGGATACACAAGATATATCCCCTCAATCGATTTTACAGCCCTGTCGGAGAAGAAGTCTCCTGCCGGGAAGAGGCGAAAAAGACCACCATCCTCATTCTTTTCTGTTTCAACCAGGAGGAACTCCTGCTGATCATTCCTGTTGAATAATTCAGAATAGGATATTGCACACCGATAGCCATCTTTTCCGGTGATACACATTATTCCATCCCTGAGATTTTCTCCGGTAAACGAATAATATTCCGAAAGCAGATCCTTCAGCAGGAGCCCGGTAAACGGTTCGGTGCTGTGGATCCCCTTTCCCCTTCCGTAGAATATTGTATTGTATGTCAGCTCGTTAAGTTGAGCAGGTGCGGCCGATAATTCGCCCGTTTCCTTTTCACTTTCAAATAAGGTGATCTTATCCGAATACAAAGGTGTCATTCCCCTGTTTACACTGAAGGACCGGGGAAAAGATTTTACAATAATCTTCACGGGCGATGAAATGTTCCTTTCGGTTATAAGGTCATTCCCTGCAACGATTTTGCTCTCCGTGGGCAATTCCCAGAGGTCCCCGGTTTTGGAAGGAACAATCCTCGAGACATGAGTTGCGAGGATGATCCTGTGAAGGCTGTTGGGGTAATAGATCTCACCCCAGCTGAATACCGACTTTTCCCCTCTATCATTGACGATTTCGACATACAGGTCGATAATGGGACTGAACTCTTCAGCATTTGCCTTATTCAGCTTCCTGTCATTAAGGATATCGAAAAGGGAATATCCGTCATATCTGAATGCACCCTTAAACTTATCCGATCCTGATGAGTCGAGCAGGGTTTCCTTCACGACCACTGAGCGCAATGGCAGCTTTGAGAAGTCAACCTTTCCGGGATTTGAGATTTCCCCTTCTACTGTCAGTTCTTTAACAGGAAGAGAATAGGTTTCGGCGTTGTCATAAAAATTGTTTGTCATATCAGTCGAATCAATGATTTCGGCAGGCGGGTCTTCAGTAACTTTGGCATTACTGCCGGTGCTCTGATTGCATGCAACTAAAACTGAACAGATTGCATAAAAAATTAATGTTTTTCTCAAGGTCATAGGTTCACTGTTTTAAAATAATCCGGAATAAGCATGAATTCTTTCTTCGTTTAATATACAGATTTTTTACTTTTTACTTTAACCCAGCCCCGGAAGGGGAGCTGCTCATGTGCCTCCTTTTGTCTTTTCCCTTTTGTCTTTTCCCTTTTGTCTTTTTCCTTTTGTCTTTTTCCTTTTGTCTTTTATCTTTTGTCTTTTATCTTTTATCTTTTATCTTTTCCTTCTAATTTCTATCCAAAAAACAGGTATGCCACGAGTACTGCCGCAGTAAATCCTGCCAGGTCAGCCAGAAGCCCGCAACCGATAGCGTGCCTTGTATTCTTTATCCCCACTGAACCGAAATAAACGGCGATTATATAGAAGGTTGTATCGGTTGTTCCCTGCATTGTACATGAAAGCCGTCCGACGAACGAATCCGGGCCATAGGTTCTCATTGCATCAACCATAAGTCCACGGGCGCCGCTGCCACTGAGGGGTTTCATGAATGCAACAGGCAATGCCCCGGTGAAACGCGTATCGAAACCAAGCCAGGCGAAAAAATGAGCTATCCCCGATATGACAAAGTCCATGGCTCCTGACGCCCTGAACACACCGATCGCCACAAGGATCGCGATAAGGAACGGAATGATCCTGATTGCTATGTTAAATCCTTCTTTTGCGCCTTCGATAAAGGCATCATAGACATTTACCTTCTTAATTACTGCAAGGACTATAAACAGAACAATGATGAATATAAGTATGAAATTTGCCACGAAGGTTGAGACAGCCGAGATCTCATCTTTGGGAAGCCTTGTGAAATAGATTATTACACCTGCAACAATTGCAGAAAGGCCACCCAGATAAGCCAGCACCACTTTATCTAAAAGATTGATCCTCTGGATAATAGCTACACTGATCAGGCCTGTCATCAGTGCGCAGAATGTCGAGATCAGGACCGGGATGAAAATATCGGCAGGATTGGCAGCGCCAAGCTGGATCCGGTAGACTATCACGCTTACCGGGATTATAGTCAGCCCTGCCGCATTGAGTACCAGGAACATGATCTGGGCATTTGAGGCCGTCTCCTTGTTGGGATTGACATCCTGCATCTCCTTCATAGCCTTAAGCCCAACCGGAGTTGCTGCATTGTCGAGGTTAAGCATATTTGCAGCAAGATTGAGCATTATTGATCCGTATGCAGGATGACCTTTGGGAAGTTCTGGGAACAAGCGCTCGAACAACGGTCCTATCGCTTTGCCGAGAATCGCAACAACGCCGCCTTTTTCACCAACCTTCAGAAGTCCCATCCAGAGCGTCAGGGCACCGGTGAGGCCGAGTGATATTTCAAAGCCTGTTTTGGCATTGTCAAAAACTGCACTGACCAGCTCATTGAAGATCTGTGTATTGCCCGCAAAGATCAGCTGTCCGACAGCTACTATGAACCCAATAAGAAAAAATGCGATCCAGATGTAATTCAGGGCCATGATCAGTGTTTGGTGGGCTAAGATAGGGATTTATATTTATAAACGATGCCGGACAAAAGGGAAGATATTAGGGCAGCAGGACCGCAAGATTTTGAAATAGTTTGGATTTTTTTCAATTATGGATACATTTGTGCTAACAACTCTAATACTATGGCCAGATTCACCAGAATTGACGTGCTTATCAGAATACGGGAAGCAGGAATTATCCCTATTTTCTATCATAAAGATCCGGAAGTATGCAGGAATGTGATCAAAGCTGCATCTGCAGGTGGAATAAGGATCTTTGAATTCACCAACCGGGGCGATTTCGCACAGGAGCTCTTCAGCGATCTTAACAAATGGGTTGAAAAGGAGCTTCCCGGGATGATCATGGGTGTAGGGTCGGTAGTGGATGCAGGAACAACATCCATGTATATACAGCTCGGAGCGAACTTTGTTGTTTCGCCTCTACTCAACCCGGAGATGGCAAAAGTATGCAACCGGAGGAAGATCCTGTGGGTACCGGGGTGTGGCTCGATGTCAGAAATAAGCTATGCTGAAGAACTTGGCGCTGACATTGTAAAAATGTTTCCCGGCCTTTCGGTCGGAGGACCGGAATTTATCAAGGCAATTAAGGGACCCTGCCCCTGGACCAGCATTATGCCAACCGGTGGCGTCGAGCCCACTGTCGATAACCTGAGGGACTGGTTTGAAGCGGGAGCCACCTGTGTTGGTATAGGCTCTAATCTGATTACCAAGGAGTTCATTCAGAAGAGAGACTGGGAAGGACTCACAAAAAGGATTGCCGGTTCCCTCAAAATTGCAAGAATGTTCCAGAAAATATAATAGGGTGATGATCCCCCTTCATTCCTGAAGATCCCTGATCCTTATATTCCGGAACTTAACCACCGAGCCGTGGCCCAGAAAGCCTATATAACCGGTTTTGTTCTTTAGGCCGGGGTGATCATTGTGATCCATGGTTCCGTTATCCCGCGGACCGGAAATATCACCGTCGACGATCACGGTGCCGTTGAGGGTTACCACAATATGCGTACCCTGAGCAATGATCTCTTCATAATTCCATTCTCCCGGTGGCTTCAGGAAATCGCGCTTTGCAGGGATGACCCCGTAAACCGAGCCATGATACTGGTAGGGTTGAAGATCTGCATAAACGGGTGCAGTGTTGTCAAGAACCTGGATTTCCATCCCGGTGTAAGCTGCATCGCCTTCACGCGGGGCTCTGATCCCTATGCCGTTATTTGCGGCTGGCGTGAGCTGGAATTCGAATCTGAAAACGAAATCGCTGTATTCCTTTTCGGTATAAAGATTCCCTCCGCTTCCGTTCTCAGGCTTAATTACGATCATTCCGTCTTCTGCCACGTACGACTCCTTGTTACCTGCCCAGCCGTCGAGGTTCCTTCCGTTGAACAACGAAATGAAGCCTTCTGACTTCTCTTCAGGTGTAAGGTTATAATCCTTGTCGCTGATCTCCCTGATGAACAGATCACGGAATCCAAGGTCTGTTCCGTGAGCCTGCAGCTCAACAGGGCCTTTCGGGAAGATCGGTATCTTACGATCCCAGTAATTCTCCATTGTAACATTGTCAACAACCCGGATACCATTAAGCCAGACCGACACTTTTTCACCGATCATCACTATTCTGAATGAATTCCAGTCACCCACCGGGTTATCAGCCACCAGGAGCGGCTTTGACGGATTTGCCTCATTGTTGTACAGGCCCCCGGAACCAACCTGGGCTCCCACTTCAGTCCTTGATGTGTCCCAGATCTGGACTTGCGGAGTTCCCCGCAGATAGATGCCACTGTCTCCCTCCTTCGATATCTTCCAGTCGACAAGCATTTCAATATCACCATATTCGACAATTGTGCACAAGTTGTTTCCTTTACCATTGAACCAGATGCAGCCATCCTTTACGGTCCAGTTCCGGGGAACCAGTACGTTTGCTTCTGCCTGCATCCTTTCCAGATCCACCTTCCGCATATTTGCCCTTTCAACCGGATTTTCAACAAGACCCTGCCACCCGGTGAGATCGGTTCCGTTGAATAACGGCTTGAATCCTTCATCAGCAGGCATTGCATCTAGGTACTTGTTTATCATCTCTTTGTTGTATTCACTTTCAGGGCCTGCAACATTCATGGCTGCCTTCGAAAGGATCTCACGGACAACGGAACCATACATTCCGGCCTTTGAGTTTGCAGAGGGAAGAGCAATATACATTGC
>JBAVOD010000195.1:0-3999 GCA_049691735.1 Bacteroidales bacterium | reverse complement strand
ATTTTGCTCGATATATTCCCTGTAGGTTTTGCCGGATACTTTTTCGATGATATACCCCAGGAGGAAATAGCCTGAGTTGTTATAGTTCCATTTTGTTCCCGGAGCGAACTCCATAGGGAGATTTTTAAATTTGTTGATTGTTTCACCCGGACTCAGGTCTTCCTTGGCATATTTCCGGAATTCCGGAACATTTGTGTAGCTCTTGATCCCCGAAGTATGCGTAAGCAGGTGTTCGATAGTTATCCCGTAAGCCTGTGTCGGGTAATCAGGGATGAACTTTGTAATGTCATCCTGAAGTGACAGCTTCCCCTGCTCCATCAGTTGAAGTATAGCAATTGCGGTAAATTGCTTGGTTATAGATCCGACTCTGAAGACCATATCGGGCTGCATCGCAACATTCAGCTCAAGATTTGCCAGTCCAAAAGCTTTCCTGTAAATTATCTCTCCTTTTATTGCGACCAGGGCAGCACAGCCTGTCTCTCCGGGTTTGAACTGAGCCGATAGCAGCTTGTCGAACCCGGCAGTCATCGTTTTCGGATTGGAGCTCTGGGCTTCAGCATTTAATGAGAATAAGATCACCATAGCGGTGATGCAGATTTTCGGGATTCTCAGGTTCATTTCAGATAGGGTTTGGTTGTTCAGTTAATAAAGGTAAGGAAAATGTTGAAAAGATGAAGATGTTGAAAAGCTCTCAGGCAGCCCAGACTTTTATGTCTGAATTATGCAACACTGGAAAATCTTTGCCGTCTTTATTCAAAAATACCTCAGAGACTCAGTAGGGAAGAATAAAAAGATTACCCCTAAACGGATTTACCGGAATTATCGTCCAATATTAACATCAAGCAAAATTCGTCATGAATGCTCAAAGAATTGTAAAATCGTATGCAGCGAGTGTGCTGCTTGTTGTATTGCTTTCACTGAATGGATTTACCCAGGAAGACAGGACTCCTACCATAACAAAAACTTTCGATATGGATCAGCCCGGTACACTAAATGCCAAATCATCAGGAGGAGGTGTAGAGGTTATAGCCCAGGATCAGAAGAAAGTTGTTGTACAGGTATTTATCCGAAAAAATTTCAAAGTCTTGCCTCCCTCTGATCCTGCAATTGATGACGTTCTGGAAGATTATGATCTGGACATAGACAAGAATGGTTCTGTCATTAATGCGATCGTTGAACGCAAATCACGATTCACCCCGTGGAATAATGCCGGTATTTCCCTGATCATAACTGTACCCCGGGAAATGTCGTGCAATGTGTCTTCAAGCGGAGGGGGATTAAGAATTTCAGGAGTGGAAGGATCTCATAATTTTACCAGCAGTGGTGGTGGAGTACATTTGGAAAATACAACCGGGACGACCAAAGCAAGTTCATCGGGTGGCAGAGTGACTGCCACAAATCACACCGGGGATATTAACCTGAACTCCAGCGGAGGCGGAGTTTCCCTGGACGGAGCACGTGGGACCGTTTATGCACATAGTTCCGGTGGTGCAGTACACCTGAACAATATCAATGGTGATGTGGATGCCGGTAGCAGCGGTGGCGGTGTTACCGTTAACGGCGAAGCCGGTTATGTGAAAGCCAGGTCAAGTGGTGGCTCTGTACATGTAGACATTTCCGGTTTAAGCAAAGAATTGCATCTTGAATCGAGCGGGGGAGGAGTTGATGCCACGATCCGGAATGGCGACAAACTTGGCCTTGACCTGGACCTGAGTTCACAAAAAGTTAATATTGAGCTTCATAATTTTTCAGGCAGAGTCGAGAAAAACTATGTCAGGGGAACCCTGAATAATGGCGGTATCCCCGTTTATATGCATGCTTCCGGCGGTAATATAAATGTGCGGTTTGAGGACTAGCTTTTCCCGGCGTCGGAGTCATTCAGTCTGCCGGTTCACCTCAAATTCGATCAGTTCGACAGGTGCCCCGTTATGTTCGATCATTGCAACCCTGATCCCACTGGTATTAGACTCAGGTTTTGAAATTACTTTCAGATCATGTGCTTTCAGCTCGAAGTCAATATCCCTCACTTCAAACGCAATATGAGGCACTGTTTGAATCAGCATGCTGACAGGACTCTCCTTTTCAAACCTCATCCATTCTATTCCGAAAGGACTGGTGCTGAACCCTGATACATAAAACCTGAATTTTGACAGGTAGGTTTCCCCTGGCATTTTTTCTCTTGTCGGGATTCCCAGATGATGATATTTCCAGCCCCAGCTTGCAGCTGCAACCGGTAGTTCATGATCCAGCCTTTTTTTATGATTATGCATGGTCGGTTTTTATCTATTCCATTCCTTCCAGCAAAATAGTATCACACTTTGCTGAATTTAACCTGTACTTCAGAATAGTCTGATATTCATCTGAATAATACCAATCCTCAAATTCCTTTTTGCTGTTGAATTTAATAATTACCGATTTTGTGTAATCCCATGTCCCCTCAAGAATTACAGGGGATTCATCAATAGCAATATATTCTCCTTTGTACTTTGAGAAAATCTCATCGAAGTGATCGAGGTACTTGTCATACCCGGCCGGGTCGTTGACCTTGATCTGCGCTGCAAAATAATATGCCATATCGTTAAAAGCTAAAATGTTTTATGTATCATGATCCCCGGCGATTTCTATTGCGCCAGCAGCTGCCTTACAATTGCTGAGATCTCCTTTCCATCAGCCTTCCCTGCAAGTTCTTTGGTAGCAGCACCCATTACCTTGCCCATATCTGCAGGCGATTTTGCACCCAGCCTGTCGATTATCTGCCTGATGGTACCTGCAAGTTCTTCCTGAGTCATTTTTGCAGGAAGATATTTCTCAAGGACGTCAGCTTCAGATACCTCCCTTTCGTAAAGATCATTCCGGTTCTGTTGCCTGTATATCTCCGCTGATTCCCTTCTTTGCTTTACCAGCTTCTGTATGATCTTAAGTTCTTCTTCAGAAGTGAGGACATATTCAGCACTCTTTTCGGAACGTGCAAGTATGAATGCGGTCTTGGCTGCCCTGATAGCCTCAAGGGTAACCTTGTCCCTGGCTTTCATTGCGGTTTTCAGATCTTCGGCGATTTTTTCAAACAATGACATTGCTGCAAAATTTTAAAGGTTTTATCATTTGATCAGTAAAGATAGGGAATTTGTTTAAAAACCGGAGACCGAAGTAAGAAGAAGCCGGAAGCCGGAGGCAGGAAGAAGAAGACCGAAGAAAATCCGTTCTCGCAGAGTTACGCAGAATCTTACGCAGATTTTCGCTGAGAGCTGACTTGAGACTTGAGACTGGAGACTGGAGACTGGCGACTGCTGACTGATCACCTGGCTTTAAACTTTCTCTCTGCATTTATGTTTCTTCAGTTAATAATCTGATTTTCTCTCAAAATTTCCTGTAAATTAATCAGGTATGAATATTGATTAGGAATTTTCTGAAAAATCAGAATACAAGATCTTTATAATAATCATTGATGGAAGAAGAAATTCAGACTGAAAAGCAAACAACAGTGCAGAAACCCGTCAGGAAACAATTTCCCGTGACTGGTATGTCGTGCGCATCATGCGCTATCAATGTTGAGTCGACCCTGAAGAAACAGCCTGGAGTAAGGACCGCAGCTGTCAATCTGGCATCGCAGATAGCCACGGTTGAATTTGACCCGGTCGAGGTTAAGCCTGTTAACCTTAAAGAGGCAGTGACTTCAATCGGTTATGACCTTATAATTGACGAATCGGAGAAGGCAAAGGAAGAGCTAGAAAATATCCAGCAAAAGAACTACAGGTCGCTCAGATCCAGGACAATATGGTCAATTGCACTTGCCGTTCCGCTATTCGTGATAAGCATGGCATTTTCGCATATGCCTTATGCACATTACATTATGTGGATACTTGCAACCCCGGTAGTACTCTGGTTCGGACGCACCTTCTTCATTAACGCCTGGAAACTGATAAGGCACCGCAGCGCAAACATGGATACCCTTGTATCGCTCAGCACCGGGATAGCCTATGTTTTCAGCGTGTTCAACAC
>JBAVOD010000194.1:0-4267 GCA_049691735.1 Bacteroidales bacterium | reverse complement strand
ATAGATCCCCGACCTGAAAATACCGGGATTAAATCCTGAGACACTGACATCAATCCCGGGATATCTGGATGGAAGGTAGCTGCACATCAGGGCCAGATAAAATTTTGAAAATGTATAGGACCTGAATGAACCGTATCTGTAACCGGTCAAAGGTTGAATGTATTTTGGCAAGCAGCATCTGTAAACCGGCGATACCACCGGGATGATCTTTAACGGTCGCGGGTCTTTTTTATTCCTTATTATGATCTCGTTCAAAAGTAAATGTGCAAGAAAATTCACCTGGAATGTGTATTCAAGTCCGTCAATTGTGGTGACGCAGCCGGGAAATCCCAGAACGCCCGCATTATTTATGACCAGATCGAATCCATTACTATCACAGGCAATCTGATTACCGAGTTGCGCCACATCGGCAAGGTTGCTGAAATCAGCCTTTACGAAGCTGAACTGTCCTGCATATTGAGGAAATGAGACCTGGTTCCGGCCTGTGGCAGTTACCTGCCAGCCCTTTGCCAGGAAAATTTTTACTATCTCCATGCCCAGGCCGGATGTTCCGCCGGTAACAAGAATCCTGCGCGGCTCTGAAGGCTGGATCTGCATTGATGTAAGATTAGGTTCAGGGATTCAAACTTAGTAAAATAATATTGTAATCCAACAGTATCTTCCTGCCTTGTGCGGTGTACTTATGAGTTTTGCGGGTTGCGGGTTGCGAGGTGCGGGATTTTTGTAAATCATAATAATTTGGTCTAATTTTAGACAACAAAAACCTTAAATCATGAAAAGATCCATTCTGCTATTTAATCTGGTGATCATAACACTGATCAGCTCAGCTGAATTATTCTCTCAGGACTGGCCTCAGTTTCTGGGTCCGTCGCGCGACAGCAAGGTAACATCCTTTAAAGCTCCCGCTGTATGGCCGGCTGAATTGAAACAGGTCTGGAAAGTTGATATAGGCACCGGTGATGCCTCACCCTCCCTTATGGGTAAACGGATCTATCTTGTCACAAGGCAGAATGCCGATGAAGTCATCCTGTGCGTAGATGCAGAGACGGGAAAAGAGATCTGGCGCAGCCCCTATGCCGCTTCTGCGGTGTCAGGCCCCTCAACTTCGCATCCCGGTCCCAGGAGCACCCCTACGGTTGCAGATGGTAAAGTAGTGACCTTCGGAGTATCGGGAATTCTATCATGTGTCGATGCTGCGACCGGCAGAGTCATATGGAGGAAAGATAATCCCGGTAATCTCGTACCACAATTTTTTACGGGTATGTCGCCCCTTGTAACAGACGGATTGTGCATTGCGCACCTGGGGACAAAGGACAAAGGCGAAATAGTTGCCTTTGACCTTAAGACAGGCAACGAGAAATGGAAATGGACCGGGGACGGGCCTGCCTATTCCTCACCTGCTTTGATGACCATCGACGGGAAGAAGCATGTGGTGGTACTGACTGAGAAGAACCTGCTTGCTCTTACCCTTGCCGGCGGAAAGCTTGTATGGCAGATCCCTGCTGTCCCGCAGCAGCGTTTTTATAATTGCCCCAGTCCGTACATCAACGGAAAGATAATCTACTATACCGGCCAGGGTACCGGTACAAAAGCAATTGAGATCGCAAAAGACGGTGACAGGTACACTCCAAAAGAGTTATGGAGCAATGCAGAGGTCGGTGCCAAATGGAACACACCGATCCTGAAGGATGGTTTTCTGTATGGTTTCTCGGATCAGAAAAGGATCTATTGCCTGAATGCATCCACGGGGAAAACAGCCTGGATTGATAATGCCGTGAACAGCGATTTTGCAACTATTGTCGACTGCGGGCAGGTTATCATTGGATTTCCGAGTACCGGCAACCTGATTGTATTTAAACCTGACAGCAAATCTTACTCTGAAATTGTTCGTTACAAATTAGCCGATACCCCTGTTTACGCGTTCCCTGTTATTGCAGGTAATGCTGTATATGTCAAGGATGCAGCATCCCTTGCCATGTACAGGATACAATGACAGCTGACTGCTGACAGCTGACAGCTGACTGCTTAATGATTATATTTTTTCCTTAAGAAGTATCTGGCGGAGGTCGTTGGGTGTGATATTTTCTTTTACCCTGCCTGACTCAGCCACTGTTATTGCTCCTGTCTCCTCTGATACTACCACAATGAGGGAGTCGGTATGCTCCGACATCCCTATCGCCGCTCTGTGACGCATTCCGTAACGGGCAGGGAGCGACATTCTGTCGGTGATTGGCAAAGGGCAGCGCGCCGAGAATATCTTGCCATCCTCAATGAGCACCGCACCATCATGCAGGGGCGAGTTTTTGAAAAATATGGTTTCGAGTAGTTCGGCACTGATGAGTGCATCAAGGCGTTCACCCCCCTCGGAATAGATATCAAGGCTGCTTTTCCTTCCAATGACTATCAGGGCTCCGGTTTTTTTTGAAGCCATCGATTCAGCGGCCCTTACTATTTCCTCAGCAGCTCGGATACTCCCCTGGTTTTCTTCTTCCGGAACGAAGAATCTTCTCAGCGAAAACCTCCTGCTCGAAATGTACCTGTTCCCAATAACGAGCAGGAAGCGCCTCACCTCCTGCTGGAAAACAATTATCAGGGCTATTACCCCCACTCCTATCACCTGCCCCAAAAGCGCACTTATAAGCTCCATGTTGAGGGCCTTTGCAAGCAACCAGATCATGTAGATGAAAAATATGCCGATAAATATACTTAGCGCTGCCGTTCCCCTTATCAGCTTATAAAGCTGAAAGAGAAGGACTGCCACAAGGACAATATCGATAATATCCAGAACAGTTATGTGTAACGGCATATTTGATCGTTCAACAGGAGATAAAAATAGAAAAACCCCGGGAATAATCAGATAAATATTACAATTGTGCCCATTCTTTTGAACCTGTTTCGCTTTTTGGCCGCATCAGCCTGTCGATCAGCCTGATCGCCTCAACCGCCTCCTTTACATCGTGTACCCTCAGGATGTCGGTTCCATGAAGCAGGGCCACCGTATTCAGAACAGTCGTTCCATTCAGCGATTGTTCAGGGGTAATTCCAAGGGTTTTCCAGATTGTAGATTTTCGCGACAATCCGACAAGTACCGGAAGACCGGCTATTCTGAAATCGCCAAGACACCTCAGAAGCTCAAAATTATGTTCCGCGGTTTTGCCGAAACCGAAGCCCGGGTCAATTATAATATCGCTTACCCCCATCAACTGCAGCTTAACAATTCTTTCGCCAAGCCATTTAAGTATCTCTGCAACAACATCATCATAAACCGGTTTCAGTTGCATACTGGAAGGCTCTCCTTTCATGTGCATTATTATGTACGGAACCCGAAGCCTGACTATCGTATCGAACATCTTCGCATCAGCTTCCCCTCCCGAAATATCATTTATGAGGGATGCTCCGCAATCGAGTATGGCCTCAGCGGCAATTTCGGACCTGAAAGTGTCGATTGATATAATAGCTTCGGGAAATTCGCGGTTAATAAGTTTTATGGCCGGCAGCACCCTGTTTTTTTCTTCCGCGGCAGAAATTTTTTCTGCACCCGGCCTCGATGAATAACCCCCAATATCCAGAATATCTGCACCCTCACTGATCATCTTTTTGGCAGCATTCAGAACCGCATCATCAGTAGCAAAGCGGCTTTGCTTATAAAACGAGTCCGGGGTCACATTGATGATCCCCATAACCCTGGGTACCGAAAGATCAAGCAGCTTTCCCCTTACGTTGATATAGTGCGGCTTTGAATTCATCTGATCTTGTATTTGATCCTCAAAATTAATGGATTAATTCCGGAAAATAAATCATACTGTTTGGCAGTTAATCATTATGTGTCACTTTGTTTGGACTTTGCCCGGAGCATGGTGGTCAAATCAGCTTTTTATTACTTTTGTAGCAACTGAAAAATACACTGATGAAGCTTTTTGTAATTGAGGGAGTTGATGGCTCAGGAAAATCGACCCAACTGACACTCCTGAAAGATTACCTTACCGGAAAAGGGTATTCCTGCGAATACCTGCATTTTCCGCGCACCGACGCGCCTTATTTCGGCGAACTTATTGCGAGATTCCTGAGAGGTGAATTCGGATCGCTTAATGAAGTTGATCCATACCTGGTCGCACTTCTTTATGCAGGTGACAGGAAAGACGCTGCAGGCATCATAAGGAACTGGCTTGACAACAAAAAGATCGTCCTGCTCGACAGGTACACATATTCGAACATAGCATACCAGTGCGCAAAACTCGGGCAACAGGATGACCGCGATAAACTAATG
>JBAVOD010000193.1:0-2222 GCA_049691735.1 Bacteroidales bacterium | reverse complement strand
GTTTCGGCCTTATAATCAAACTGTAAACATAGATCTCCATTCGATTGTTTTCTAAGGGTCGCTATAAGACAGATTTGATCTTCGGAACGAATTGGATTTTTGAGCTTCTTACTTAAATTCACTTAATAAGATTCAGTATGAAAAAACATTTAGTCGTCATTTGCTTAATGCTATCAGGAAGCAGCTTTTTGCTGAACGCTCAGACGAAGCCTCCAGAATACAAAGTTGTAAACAGGTTTCATATAGAGGGAAACGGAGGATGGGACTATCTCACCGTAGATGAGTCCTCAGGAAGAATATTTATTTCACACGGAGGGGTTGTAAATGTAGTGAATGAGAAAGACGGGAAACTTCTTGGTACTATTCCTGACACCCAGGGTGTTCACGGTATTGCAATTGCACCTGATCTGAACAAGGCTTTCATCAGCGACGGGAGGGACTCTTCAGTTACAATTATTGATCTGAAATCGCTGGCATTCATAACTAAAATCAATGTAACAGGTCAGAATCCCGATGCAATACTTTATGATCCGTTCAGTCACAGGGTATTTACTTTCAACGGAAGGACCTCCAACGCTACTGCAATAGACGGCGCAACCAATAAAGTTGCAGGTACAATCAAGCTTGACGGGAAACCTGAATTCGCGGTAACCGACGGTAAAGGTAAAGTGTATGTCAATATTGAAGATAAGGGTGAAATAACCTGCTTCGATCCATCTACTTTAAAAGTAGAACAGACTTGGAGTATTGCACCGGGGGAAGAACCAAGCGGGCTTGCGCTTGATAATGAAAATCACCGCCTGTTTGCAGTTTGTGGCAATAAAATGATGGTCGTTGTTGATGCACAGTCAGGCAAGGTAATTGCAACTCTTCCGACAGGCGAAGGTACGGATGGTGCAGCATTTGATCCGGTGCTCAAACGTGCATACAGTTCAAACGGGGAAGGTACAATGACCGTGATCCAGGAAGTCACGCCAAATGAGTATAAGGTACTTGAAAATGTTCCCACCCGGCAAGGAGCAAGGACAATTGCTATTGATAAAAAGACACACCATCTGTTTCTGCCAACAGCGGAGTATAGTCCTGCTCCGGAAAAGACAGCAGAAAATCCGCGACCGCGTCCGTCAGTCAAACCTGGAACATTTATGCTGCTTGACATTGCCCCGGTAAATTAGCCGGACATAACTCATGGGTGTGACCTCACAGTTTTGATCACTGCGCTGTATAGCCGCCATCAATTGTGTAATAGGAACCTGTCACAAATGATGCTTTTGAGGAACTTAACCATAGCACCAGTTCCGCCACTTCGTCAGAAGTGCCTAACCGGCCCATAGGGTGCAGACCTGCTAACGCATTCAATGCAGAGTTATCGAGTGTATTCGTAAGTAAAGGAGTCATAATATATCCCGGACCGACAGCATTTATACGGACATTTTTATCAGCATACTCAAGAGCTGCTGTTTTAGTGAGTCCGATTATACCGTGTTTGGCAGCTACATAAGCCGGGGAATTTTTGGTACCTACTATACCTAAAATTGATGTCATATTTACAATACTACCGCCTCCCGAAGCTAAAATTGCAGGGATCTGGAACCGCATTCCGTAAAATATTCCTGAAAGGTTAATACTTATGACCTTATCCCAGTCGTCGATGGGATAATCGCCGGTAGCAGCCAGAGGCCCTCCTATCCCGGCGTTATTACAGGCTATATCCAAACTTCCGTATTGTTTGACAGTTTTCTCAACCAGCGATTGGATATCGGATGGTTTTGATGCATCTGCCATTATGAAAACAGCACTTCCGCCATTTGCTTTAATTTGTTCTACTGTTTCCTGACCTCTGTTTTCATTAATGTCGGATACAACCACATTTGATCCTTCCTTTGCATAAAGCAGTGCTATTGCTCTGCCAATGCCGGAACCCGCTCCTGTAACGATCGCTGTTTTATTCTCAAGATCTTTCATTTTATCTTCTCCCTCCTGTTGCAAATTATACTGTATTGAAACCGTGTTGCATAATATCTTCAAAATATCTTCATTCTTAAACAAATAATATCAGTGAGAG
This sequence comes from Bacteroidales bacterium, assembly GCA_049691735.1. Lineage (GTDB taxonomy): Bacteria > Bacteroidota > Bacteroidia > Bacteroidales > VadinHA17 > LD21. The sequence goes on along the minus strand of JBAVOD010000193.1, from coordinate 157 downwards.
TTTAAATTGTATTAACAGGTCACTCCTACGGAGCTCGAAAGCCGTGCATGCTCTTACGCATGGTGAGGCAATAATTGATGTTTTCCTGAGCTCCGTGGGAGCGACCTGTTTGTAGGAAGAGATTACGAACTAATATTGTTAGCTCCGTAGGTGCGAC
>JBAVOD010000192.1:0-11337 GCA_049691735.1 Bacteroidales bacterium | reverse complement strand
GGTATGTCCTGTAAGCTTTTACAAGGTTAGGACTTTCACTGCGGCAGGGCGGGCACCATGATGCCCAGAAATCGAGCAGAACTATCGATCCTCTTGTTGATGATAGCCTGATAGTGTCACCTTCAGGTGAAGGTAAGGAAATATCAGGAGCTGTCATTTCATTTCCCGTCCCCGGCCGGCCTGCCGCCTTTTCTCTCATGCCGGCGGTAACCTTTCCGACCTGCTCATGCAGGGTGACCACCGGTCCATATTCGGGATACCGGGAATAAAGGGAGGAATCCACTTTTTCAAAATAGGAGATATCCCTCGCGGGATCAATTACATACACATTCGGTGCTACCTGCTGGTACAGGGCAACCAGGCAGACAAGCGAAGGAAGGTTCCTGTCAATGTAGTTTTTCGTATAGGTGTTGATCTCGCTCAAATAGCCACGGCCCAGGTTATCAAGCGAATCTATAAGGGAAGCCATGTCGGCTCTTCCCAGATTCCTGTCGTAAATATCGCTGAGGCCCTTTAATTTGACAATAGTCTTTCTAAGGGTCTTGTTATAGTCGGCCATAAGCCTGGTCCCCTTCGATCCGATAACTGCAACCGGGTAATTGAGAGAATCGTTGTGAGAAGTCATTTTTATTTTCTCACCCGGTTCGATAAGCATTGTCAGGAAATTATTTTCATTAATTTTGAGCAGGTAAAATGAGGGGCTTTTGACATCCCTTGAAAATTCGAACCTGCCATCTTCAGATACCATGACTGAATCTACAGTTACAAGCTTATTAGAATTAAGCTCATCCAGGAAAATATATTCTCCGGGCAACGGTTTCTCCAGGATGCCCGAGATCTCTGCTGATTTCTCGCGGCAGGCAGCAGCAAGGGATATAATCAGCAGCAGCAATGCCAGTTTTCTGATCATCTGCATTATTAAGGTTGGTAATTAAACATTTTGTTGGCATGCAAAGTTATTCTTTTTTTTATCTGTCAACTCCCGGGCAGATGATATTAATACCAAAGGACGAGAGGGAATAAAAAAGAATATCCGGCGGTACATTTTTTAGTTCCGCAGGCACTTCTTTTTGCAATTTTGGTGAAAAAAGAGTACCTTAAAAAACTTTTTGACAAAAGATAAAGATAAAGATAAGTTTATGAGTTACATAAAGTTCGAAAAGGGTCAGATAGTAAATCTTGAATTCTCGCTCAAAAGGGAAGTGCTCAGGACCAACAGGGCCGGCTCATACTCATGCACAACAATAGTGGGGTGCAATACGCGGAAGTATCATGGCCTTCTTGTCTGTCCTGTCGATGCTTTCGGTGGCGACCGTTATGTCCTTCTTTCCTCCCTCGACGTTACTGTGGTGAATAACGACAGGAGCTTCAATACTGGCATAAGGAAATACATGGGTGATTATTACAGTCCCAGGGGCCACAAGTATATTGAAGAGCTTGAAATTGAAACGATCCCGTCACGGATCTACAGGGTTGGCGGAGTAAGGTTCAGACATGAAAGGCTTCTTGTCCATTATGAGGAGCAGTATCTTGCAAGGTTCACAATACTTGAGGCATCGGAGCCAATGAAGCTCCAGATACGCCCCTTTCTTGCTTTCAGGAATATTCATGAACTTACACATGCCAACCTTGCTGCCAATACAAAAGTTGAATTCATTGAAAACGGGATCAGGACAAAAATGTATGAAGGATTTCCTGATCTGAACATCCAGCTATCGGCAAAAACTGAATTCATTCCTGTTCCCGACTGGTACATGGGAGTCGAATATCCTGAGGAACAAAAACGCGGTTATGACTATTCGGAGGACCTGTTCACACCGGGTTTCTTTGAGGTAAATGCAAAGGAAGGGGATGTGATAGTCTTTTCTGCGTCGACAAAGGAGGAAAAGACCTCCGGATTTAAAACTAAATTCACCAAGACCGTTACAAGCAAAATACCAAGGAACAGCTTCATCAATTGCCTGAGGAACGCTGCCCAGCAATTCGTCGAGAAGCGCTACGGCCAGACTCTTATCATTGCTGGTTACCCATGGTTCGGATCGTGGGGACGGGATACTTTCATAGCCCTTCCGGGGATTGCCCTTGCCCGGGACAGAAATTTTGGCCTGTACCACGAGGTCCTTGATACACAGGTGAGAAGCATGAAGGACGGGTTATTCCCGAATATGGCTTCTCCGGACGGTGCAGCTTTTAATTCGGTTGACGCCCCCCTGTGGTTTTTCTGGTCTGTCCAGCAATACTTCGAAAGAGGCGGGCTGGATTGCTGGGAACGTTACGGAGAGGCAATGAAATCTGTAATAAATGCCTACAGGAATGGTACCGCGTTCAATATTTGCATGAAGAATAACGGACTGATCTATGCTGATGCCGAAGGGAAGTCCCTTACATGGATGGACGCCGTGGTGAACGGGATTCCTGTGACCCAGAGACGTGGTTATGCAATTGAGATCAATGCCCTGTGGTACAATGCGGTTTGTTTTGCTCTTGACATGGCACTACAGGTAAAGGACAGGAAATTCGTCAGGGAGTATGAGGACCTTCCTGCACTGATTGATACGTCATTCCATGAAATGTTTTTCGATCAGCAATCAGGAACAGTTGCTGATTATGTCAATGACGGTGAAGGACGGAACCTTTTCGTCAGGCCCAATATGGTCATCGCAGTATCTCTCCCCTATTCCATGCTTTCCAGGGATGAGATGAAGCATGTCCTTGACATAGCAGACAAAGAACTTGTTACACCCAGGGGACTAAGGACTCTCTCTCCGGGAAATCCGCAATATAAGGGTACATACTCGGGGAATCAGGAGCAACGCGATAAGGCTTACCACAACGGAACTGTCTGGCCATGGCTTTATGGTCCCTTCTGTGAAGGCTGGCTAAAAATTTACGGCAGGCAGGGGGTTCAGAAAGTAAAGAAGCTGATATTCGGTCTCGAGGAAGTAATGAGTGAACACGGTATAAGTACCATTTCCGAGATTTACGACGGCGACCCTCCACATTTGCCGAACGGTACAATTTCTCAGGCATGGAGCGTAGGAGAGGTGCTCCGGATAATTGATCTGCTTGATAACAAATATGCTAATGTTTAACGTGGGTTCGATATGCGTGTACTAATGTTCGGATGGGAATTTCCCCCACATATCTCCGGCGGCCTGGGAACAGCGAGTTTTGGTCTTACAAAGGGCATGTCGACCCTGGAAGATCTCGAGGTTATCTTTGTCGTGCCCAGGGTATGGGGTGATGAAGATGAGTCAAAAGTAAAACTGATCGGTGCAAATAAGGTTCCGGTAGCTTTTAAAAAAATACATTACAAGGGATTTAAACGCGCCCTCGAACAAATTGAAGTCTCATCAAAGATCGTTCCTTATACCGACCCGGAGGAATTCTGGAAAAGGATTTCTTCCGAGGAATCGGGGCAGTCAATGGTTGTCCAGACAAACAACCAGGGCACGATTGAATTTTCAGGCAGGTACGACGGATCACTATTGGATGAGATATACAAATATTCGGTTGTGGCTTCAGTGATTGCCCAGGAAAATGAATTTGACATCATCCATGCCCACGACTGGCTTGCTTATCCTGCCGGAATTGCTGCAATGCAGGTATCAGGCAAGCCCCTGGTAATCCACGTCCATGCCACCGACTTTGACAGAAGCGGGGGAAATGTGAATCCCGAGGTGTACAGGATAGAAAAACAGGGAATGGATGCTGCCTCCAAGATCATTACTGTAAGCAACATGACAAGGGAGATAGTTATAAGCAAGTATAATATCAGTCCCGACAAGGTTGAAACAGTTTACAATGCTGTTGAGCCGGTAAGGCTTACCGGTGATGAAGCTATCCAAAAGGGTTTCGAAGAGAAGGTTGTTACATTCCTCGGGAGAATTACAATGCAGAAAGGACCCGAGTATTTCATCGAGGCTGCCAATAAAGTCCTTCAAGCCATGCCCGATGTAAGGTTTGTAATGGCAGGCTCCGGTGATATGATGGAAAGAATGATGCGACGGGCTGCTGCACTAAAGATAACCGACAGGTTTCACTTTACGGGGTTCCTCAAAGGAAAAGATGTGTTCACAATGCTGAACCTCAGCGATGTATACATAATGCCTTCGGTATCCGAACCATTCGGAATTTCTCCACTTGAAGCAATGCAATCCAACGTCCCGGTCATTATAAGCAAACAATCGGGGGTATCCGAAATTCTGACGCATGCCGTTAAAACCGACTTCTGGGATATCGATGCTATGGCCGACGCAATTTACGGCATACTGAATTATCCGGCACTGGCAAAGATGTTCATCAAGAACGGGAGGGAAGAGGTCGTCCGCCTTAAATGGGATAATTCGGCCCGGCATGTCAGGGATATTTATTACAGAGTGATTATGCAAAACAAGAACTAGATATGAGCGGAACAGGTAAAAAGGCTATTTGCTTTTATTTTCAGGTTCATCAGCCATTCAGGCTAAAAAGGTACAGGTTTTTTGACCTTGGGCACGACCATTACTACTATGATGATTTCTCAAATGAATCAATTATGAGAAAAGTTGCAGAGAAATGCTATCTGCCCGCAAATGACATTATTTTCGATCTGATTCAGAAGAATAAAGGCAGGTTTAAAGTATCTTTTTCACTTACAGGACTGGTAATAAATCAGTTTCGTCTCTATGCGCCTGAAGTGCTCGAATCGTTCAAAAGGCTTGCCGACACGGGTATGGTCGAATTCCTTGGCGAGACCGAATCACATTCCCTGGTTTCGCTCAAAACAAGGGATGAGTTTGAACAGCAGGTAAATGACCACAAGGCAATGATGAAGGAATTTATCGGCGTCGAAACCACCTCGTTCAGGAATACCGAGCTTATCTATTCAGATCAGATAGGCTCATGGGTTGCCGATATGGGATATAAATCGATGCTTACAGAGGGTGCAAAGCATGTCCTGGGATGGAAGAGCCCAAACTTCCTGTACTGTAATTCCATCAATCCGAGACTTAAGGTATTGCTGCGGAACTTTGTCCTGAGCGATGACGTTGCATTCAGATTCTCAAACCGCGGCTGGAGCGAATGGCCCCTCACAGCCGAAAAATACGCATCATGGATCAACAAGCTTGCACCTAAAAGCGAGCTGATAAATATATTTCTCGACTACGAGACCTTCGGCGAACATAATACCAGGGATACCGGAATATTTGATTTCCTCTATTTCCTGCCCGGCGCGATCCTGAAGAAAACTCCCTTCAGATTCATGACGCCTACCGAGGTGTCCGATACACTCCAGCCGGTAGCTGCCATAAGCGTTCCGTCGCCGATCTCATGGGCTGATGAGGAACGCGACATAACCGCATGGCACGGAAACGAACTTCAGGTGGCCGCCCTTGACAAGCTGTACGAACTGACAGATAAGGTGAGAAAGTGCAATGACGTCCAGATCAGAAAAGACTGGGAATACCTTCAGGCAAGCGACCATTTCTACTACATGGCAACCAAATTCTTTTCCGATGGCGCCGTTCATGCTTACTTCAATCCATACGAAACGCCTTATGATGCGTTCATGAACTATATGAATGTACTGAGCGATTTCGAGATAAGGGTGAAAAGATACGTACCCGACGACATCCAGAACGATGAGATTGCCAAGCTGAATGCACTTATTAAGGAAAAGGAATCCATAATAGACCGGCAGAATTCGGAGATTGAAAATCTTCGGCAAAAGCCGGGGAAGAAACCGGCAGCAGCAAAAAAGACAGTTAAGGGTAAAACTGCTTCCGGTGCAGGAAGGCTGATTAAGAAAAGATCTGCCTCAATAGATACTGACAAAACCAAAAATTCAAACAAAATGCCGGTATCAAATCCCTTCGTCACCGGGAAGGAAAAGGAAAAGTAACCAAAGTATTCTGATCTAATAACTTGACTAATGAATGTTGAACTGATTTTTGAGACCAGCTGGGAGGTTTGTAACAAAGTAGGCGGAATTCACACCGTGATTTCAACAAAAGCGCTCAAAATTGTAAATGAACTTGGAGACAACTATATTCTTATAGGTCCCGATGTCTGGAGGGAAGATGTCAAAAACCCTGAATTTATACCCGACGACGGGCTATTCGCGGAATGGAAGGCCTTTGCAACGAATGAGGGTCTGAGGATAAAAACAGGAAGATGGAATATCGCCGGTAAGCCGATTGTTCTCCTGATAGACTTCACACCCTATTTCGGACAGCAGAACGAAATTTTTGCCAGTTTCTGGGAAACCTACAAGCTTGACAGCATAACAGGCCAGTGGGATTATGTGGAGCCTGCCCTGTTCGGCTATGCTGCCGGGAAAGTCATTGAAAGCTTCACTTCATTTTACAGGGAGCACCATAACATTATTGCCCAGTTCCATGAATGGATGACTGGTACCGGGATCCTGTACATCGAGAAGTCGGCTCCCTGGATTGCAACCGTTTTCACAACACATGCAACTGTCCTGGGTCGCAGCATTGCCGGCAATAATAAGCCGCTTTATGGTAAAATGAAGGAGTACAATCCGGTCCAGGTTTCCCGCGAATTCAACGTTGTGGCCAAGTACTCGCTTGAAAAAATAACTGCCTCGGTTGCCGATGTTTTTACGACAGTAAGCGAATTAACATCGCGCGAATGCTCATTTTTCCTTGGTAAGGATGTCGACTCCGTAACTCCAAACGGCTTTGAGGACTCATTTGTACCTTCAAAGGAGATGTTTGAGGAGAAGCGGAATGTTGCACGCACAAAGTTAAAAAAGGTAGCTGAAGCCGTTCTGGGGTATGAATTATCCGAAAACTGTATTTTTATTGTTAACAGCGGAAGATATGAATTCAGGAACAAGGGTGTTGACATTTTTATCGATTCCCTTGGTGAGCTTAACAAGAAGGACAACCTGTCGAGCCAGTGCGTGGCATTTATACTTATGCCTGCCTATCATAAAGGGCCCAGACAGGATCTTATGGATATCCTTTATGATAATGCCCCAGTGACAAGGACTGAGGGATATTGTACGCATAGCCTTCACTATCCGGAAAACGATCCTGTACTGCAAAGTATCAGCAAAAATGCTCTTACGAACAGTCCCGACACCAGGGTTAAGATAATATTCGCCCCGTCGTACCTTAATGGAAATGATGGTATATTCAATCTGTCATATTATGATCTTCTTATAGGATTTGACCTGTCGGTATTCCCATCCTACTATGAACCCTGGGGATATACCCCACTTGAAAGCCTTATGTTTTCAATCCCTTCGGTGACGACATCGCTCTCCGGGTTTGGACTCTGGGTTAAAGAATACTTTAAGGATCCGGGCAATGCCATCGCTGTTGTGGAGAGGACCGACGACAACGAGGCCAAAGTGATCACCGACATAAAGGATTATATCAGGAAGTTTGTCAATCTGCCTCCTGAAGAAGTTGAGAAAGCAAGGACAAAAGCCCATGAGATCTCAAGGATTGCAATGTGGGATAATCTCGTCAGGTACTATTTCGCTGCCTACGAGATGGCACTTTCTCACAGCAGTACGAGGAGGGAAGAGCCCAGGGAGTTCGTCCAGTTCGTTGAATACCCGGGCATTCAGGCCAGGAAGCCTCACCAGGTTCCTGTCTGGAAGGATATCTACGTTCAGAGCGATGTACCTGATAAGCTGGCTCACCTTAAAGAACTTTCCAATAATCTCTGGTGGTCGTGGAACCCTAAAGCTGAAATACTTTTCAGGAGAATGGATCCGTCCCTTTGGGAGGAAGTTGCCCATAATCCGAAACTGCTTGTTGAAAAAATCGATTACAAACGTCTGCTGGTGCTCGAGGATGATGAAGAATTCGTAGCAGATCTGGAAAACATATACAAGGTTTTCAGGAAATATATTGACAGACCTGATGACAGGGATAAACCTTCGGTTGCCTATTTCAGCATGGAGTTTGGTATACATCCCTGCCTGAAGTTATATTCGGGCGGTCTGGGTGTGCTGGCAGGCGATTATCTGAAGGAAGCAAGTGATTCCAACATCAGGATCATTGGAGTCGGAATTCTGTACCGATACGGCTATTTCAGGCAGAAGATAGGTCCCAAGGGTGAACAGATGACCATTTATGAAGCCGAGGAATTTTCGCACCTTCCGATCAACCCTGTAAAGGACCATGAAAACCACCACCTGACTGTCAGTATTGTATGGCCTGGCAGGACAGTGATGATCAGGGTATGGGAGGCAAAGGTAGGTAAAGTATCCCTGGTACTTCTTGATACCGATTTTGAAGACAACTCACCGGAAGACAGGTCAATAACCCATTATCTTTACGGCGGCGATCATGAGAACCGCCTGAGGCAGGAGCTCCTTCTCGGTATCGGGGGAATAAGGGCCCTGAAAGCAATGGGCCTGAAACCCGATCTTTACCATAGCAACGAGGGGCATTCAGCATTCATCAGCCTTGAAAGGCTGAGGACCCTTGTTGAGGAAAACCACCTGACATTCGGCCAGGCACTTGAAGCAACACGGTCGTCGACGCTGTTCACTACCCACACCCCGGTTCCTGCTGGACACGATGCCTTTGAAGAGGACCTCCTGAGAAAATACATCTCACACTACAGCTCGCACCTTTCCATTTCATGGGACGAGCTCATGGCTCTGGGCCGCTGTGAGGGGGAGGCTGACAAAAAATTCAATATGAGCTATCTTGCTGCCCACATGTCGCAGGAGTTGAATGGCGTGAGCAAGCTTCACGGCCAGGTAACCCAGGGCCTGTTCAATAAACTGTGGCCCGGGTACCTTAAGGAGGAACTCTATATCGGCTATGTTACAAACGGTGTGCACCACTCCACATGGCTGGCCCCCGAATGGAGAGAGGTCTATGAGGAGTTGACCGGCACCGATACATTTGATCAGACAGACCAGCACCAGTGGGAAAAGCTTTACACTCTGGACGACAAGAGGGTATATGAGGTAAAGAAGAGCCTTAAGAAAGACCTTTTCGTAAATATAAGAAAAAGGCTGCAGTCTGAGCTGATGGACAAGCACGTGAGCCCCCGTGCCCTGCTGAACATAAGCAGCCATCTTGACGAAAGGGCTCTTACCATCGGATTTGCCAGGAGATTTGCCACATATAAGCGTGCCTCACTTCTTTTCAGGGATCTTGACCGGCTCTCCAGATTAGTGAATGACCCCAGGAAACCGGTCCAGTTCATTTACGCCGGAAAAGCACATCCGAACGATGGAGGGGGACAGGAATTGATCAGGAGGGTAGTCGAAGTATCACAGATGCCACAGTTCGCAGGAAAGATCATTTTTCTGGAGAACTATGACATTGATCTGGCAAAATACCTCGTCAGGGGGGTGGATATCTGGCTCAATACTCCTACAAGACCCCTGGAAGCATCGGGAACAAGCGGCGAAAAGGCGGTGATGAACGGGACACTCCATTTTAGTGTTCTCGACGGATGGTGGGTTGAAGGTTACCATGCTTTTGCCGGATGGGCGTTGCCAAGGAAAAGGACCTTCCCAAGCCAGGATGTTCAGGATGATGTGGACGCTGAGACGATCTATAACATGCTTGAGTATGAGATAATCCCTGCGTATTATTCATTCAACGACGAGGGAGTCCCGGTCGAGTGGATAAGCCATATTAAAAATACAATGGTCAGGATTGCTCCCGAATTCACCACCAAGCGGATGATAGACGATTACTACGGGAAGTACTATGAGAAACTCGGGGCAAGGAACAAATATATCATTGCCAACGATTTTGAAAAAGCCAAAATGTTGGCTGCATGGAAAAAGGAAATGAGGGATGCATGGGAGAATATCGAAGTACTTTATTATAAGTTTGAACGGCCTGAGGAAAATGTTTATCATTCGGGCCACGACTACCATGCCGAAATAGCTTTGGATATCAAGAATATCCCCAAAGAAAACCTTGCCGTGGAGTTTGTATTTACACATCTTAACAAACGTGGGGAATATGAGTTTATCGACAGCCAGGAATTCAAGCTTGTAAGTAATAAGAACAGCAAATGCCTGTACAGGGCAAGCATGGTCCCTGAAAGGGCCGGTACATATTTCTATGGCATCAGGATCTTTCCGAAACATAAAGACCTGCCGCACAAGCAGGATTTCTACCTGCTGAGATGGATTGATTAGATCTCAGTTGCCCGCCTTATGGGTTCTCTTTTTAGAACAAGGGCTGTTCTTGAAGGCAGATAAAGATAGAGATAGAAAGGCAGATCGAGGTTTGGCCTATCGGTCTTTCTTGTCGAAAGATACATCCGGTTCCTGTCAATACGGTTAAATCCTCCGTATTCAGGATTATCGCTGTCGAGAACTACGCTGAATTTCCCCTTGAGCGGGATCCCGTAATCGGTAAAAGAGTTGGTGGGGTGAAAGTTGAACACAAACAGCAGGTCACCCCTCATGTACGCGATCACCTTGTCATAATTGTTCTCATAAAGCAGGAACACTCCCGGTACATCAAGCATCCTGAACTCATTCTGAAGCCATACCATCCGGTTATCAAATCTGAGCAGGTACGGGTATTTCAGATCCTCATTGAAAGCCAGATGCCATTGCCTTCTGGCGTATTTATAGCTCCAGTGGTTGCCTTCGCGGGGAAAATCGATCCACTCCGGATGTCCGAACTCATTGCCCATGAAATTCAGATAGCCGCCACCGGCCGAACTGAACGTGATAAGCCTTATCATCTTATGCAGTGCTATTCCGCGGTCGAGTGCTATGCTGTGGTAGTTTTTTGCCATTCCCGTGTACATCTCCGCATCAATCATACGGAATATGAGTGTCTTGTCGCCTACAAGGGCCTGATCATGCGATTCGCAGTATGAAATGACCTTTTCCTCAGGCCGGTGCTGTGTAAGCTCATGGAACAGGTGCTCCATATTCCAGTTTTCATCAGGAGTGTCCTTGACAAGCTTTATCCAGAAATCAGGCACGCCCATCGACAACCTGTAATCAAATCCATAGCCTTTTTGAGAAATACCTGCAGCCAGCCCGGGCATACCGCTCATATCCTCGGCTATTGTAAGTGCACCGGGTTTGAAGAGATGGATCATCTTGTTCGCAAGGTAAAGATAGGCAAGGGCATCCTCATCCTCTCCGCCGTCAAAGTAATCCTGGTATGAAGTGAAATTCTTTTCAAGACCATGATTATAGAAGATCATGCTTGTCACCCCATCAAACCTGAACCCGTCAAACTTGTACTCTTCAAGCCAGAATCTGCAGTTCGAAAGCAGAAAATGCAGCACATTGTCCTTCCCGTAATCGAAACAAAGAGAATCCCATGCGACGTGATACCTTCGTTCGTTTGTGTGGAAGTACTGGCCGGGAGT
>JBAVOD010000191.1:0-7660 GCA_049691735.1 Bacteroidales bacterium | reverse complement strand
ATCCATAGCCGTCTTCTGCAAGGGCCGGATATGCGTCAGATTCCTTCAAACCGGGATTATCAGGATCAGTTTGTTTTTCACCGTTGTATACACAGGCAGAAGATGCATAGAAAAATCGCTCAATTCCACATTCTTTTGCTGCAATAAGAAGATGTGTATTTATAAGTACGCTTATCATGCATGCAGCCTTATTATTCTCAATAAAGCCCATTCCCCCCATATCGGCAGCCAGATTAAAGACCTCATTATAACCATTTACAGCCTGAAAACAGTTTTCCCGAAGGCGCAGGTCCAAAACCAGATTATCTGCCTTCTGAGAAACCTGGTACCATTCATTCAGAGGCTTTATATCTACTGCTCTGACACTATTGCCGTTTTTTATCAGCTCTTTTACAAGATGTCCCGCAATAAAACCTCCAGCTCCTGTAACAACAATTTTTTTCATAATGCATATTAATTAAATTCTCTTATTAGGTTACTTACTCGATTACTTTAAAATGTAAAAATAATAATATTTCCTTCTTTACAAATTGTTTTAGTACTTAACATATTATAAATGTTTCTTTAAGATATCCCATATTATGTTTATAAAAGTAAGAACAAAATTAATTCTTATTGTCCGTTTTGTCAATCCAAAAAAAATATTCCGGTAAGATTTTTATCCAATTATTTTACCTTTTTCTTATTAAGATATAAGACTGTCAATTCAACAAATATCAATAGTACAAGCAGAATCAGAAGATATAAAAAGCCGGTAGAGAAATTAGAAGCCGCTTTAGCAGTAGCTGTTTCAATCATATTATATGTAGGAATTACCCAGGAAACAACATATGCCTGGATGATCGTAATGATACAAATTACAAATAGCATTATAAAACTATGTTTCAAGGTGAAACGGAATAACTCCGATTCTCTTCCGACATAACCAACAGCTGCAGCCCCGACAGCTAACGATTGGGGAGATATCATTTTTCCTGTAACTCCACCCGAAGCGTTGGCAGCAACAGTCAATACAGGATCAACATTGATGGCTCCGGCCGACGTATATTGAAGTTTGCTGAATAATGCATTAGATGATGTATCAGAACCTGTCAGGAATACACCTAACCAACCGATTATCGGAGAAAAGAACGGGAATAGAACACCTGTACTGGCCAGTGCCATAGCCATGCTGATTGACATTCCTGAATTATTTGAAATGAAAGCAAAACCAACTATTGAAGCAATAGTGATTATCGGGAACTTTAGTTGATTTAAAGTTGCAAGTAAAGTTTTTAAACCGGTCTTAATACTCATTCCTATTAATGGAAGAGAAAGAAATGCTGATAACAGAACAGCAGTACCGGCAGTGGAAAGAATATTAAAGTCAAATTGTTTGATATCAATAAAACCACTTCCATCCGACTTTATAATTGAATCCTTAAGACCGGGAATATAAAATTTAAACTGACCAACCGAATTGAGGAGATCTTTTACCGGTTGCATTCCCCAGGCAACAATCACTAATGTCATTATTATGAAGGGTGACCATGCTCTGATAATCTGTCCTGTGGAGTATTTAAGCAGAGTTTCTGTCGTTTGTTGTGATTCTTCCTTAAATCTCCAGGTAGATTTGGGTTTCCAATATTTTAAGAAAGCAATTAAACAGACAATAGATGCTAATCCTGCCAGAATTCCGGGAAGCATCGGATTAATAAAATTAGAAGCTAAAAACTGTACTACAGCAAATGAAACGCCTGATACTAAAATTGCAGGAAGTACTTCCAGCGATCTTTTAAAACCCGACATTAAAATCACCAGATAAAAAGGCACTATTAAAGCAAGAACAGGAAGTGTCCGTCCTACCATTTGTGAAACTGCCATCTCTGGTATTCCCGATACCTGGGCAGCTGCAATGATTGGTATACCAACAGAACCAAAAGCTACTGGAACCGTATTGGCAATAAGACAAATACCTGCAGCATAAAGAGGATTAAATCCGAGTCCGACAAGCATTGCAGCTGTGATTGCAACCGGGGCACCCATACCGGCGGCTCCTTCGATGAAAGCACCAAACGAAAATGCAACTAACAGTGCCTGTAACCTCCTGTCGGAGGTGATTGAAGCCATAAAGTTCTTAATTATTTCGAATTGTCCGCTCTTAACTGTGACATTGTACAGAAACACTGCGCCGATGATGACCCAGCAAATGGGAAAGAATCCATATAATGCACCATGCATGATCGACGATACCGCCAGTTTTATGGGCATACCGTATAGCAGCAGCGCTATTAAAACAGCAACCAGTAAAGTAAATATACTTGCAAGGTAACCCTTCATTTTCTTGATTATCAGGGCCCAAAAAATAAAGAAAATTGGCACCGCAGCAACCAGGGCTGATAAACCGATGCTGTTAAGCGGATCAATAACTTGCGTCCAGTTCATAATGAAAATAATTTTATTTGCATATTAATTTGCAATATAGTCAACCTCAGACTTAATCACAGAAACAAGGTTGTTTGTCAGGACAGATTGAAAAGTTTTCTGGCTCTGACTGCAATCTGTTCAGCACTCAATCCAAATGCTTTCATTAAATCCCATGGGTCGCCTGATTCTCCAAAATGGTCATTAATACCTATCATATCCATCAAAAATGGCTTAGAGAAGTTTTTGTTTTGCGAGATGACTCCGGCAACAATATTGCCAAATCCGCCTGTCTGTTGTTCTTCAACAGTCAGGATCTTCCCAATTTCATCAGCAGCCTTAATCAGAATTACCTTATCAATCGGTTTGATAGTATGAATATTGACAATCCGGGTTTCAAGATTATATTCCTGTTTGAGGATCCATGCAGCACGCATAGCTTCAGCAACCATCGGGCCGCATGAAACAATGCACAAATGCTCATTCTCATTTCTGTAATCGGTTCCAAGGATCGTTTCAAACGCGTCGACAAAATTTGATTGAACCTGACGGAAACGGATTACATTACCAATTCCGAACTTATAAACGGAATCAGGTCCGGTGACAACAGGTGTTGCTTCTCTTCCATACCTGATATATCCCGGGCCATCAATTTCTGCAACAGCCTTTGTGGATTTTATTGTTTCGAGCGAATCGCACGGAACTTCCAGATGCATATTCGGCAGATAATACATCAACGGGATTTCTTCAAGAGCCTGGTGTGTTGCACCATCAGCACCTACAGAAATTCCACCATGAGCACCTGCAATTTTAACATTAAAATTATTGTAGCAGCATGTCGTCCTGATCTGATCCCAATTCCTGCCTGAGACAAAAACACCATAAGATCCTATAAATGACCTTTTACCCTCTTTTGCAAATCCTGCCGCGACCACAGTCATATTCTGTTCAGCAATACCCATGCTGAAGAATCGATTTCTCCTTTCGGGGTGATTTTTATAAAAATCATCCATTTTAATTGAAGAAGTTATATCAGCTCCGAAGGTAACCACATCTTCTGCTTCTCCGATTTCGGCTAGTGCCCTGCCAAAACCCATTCTGGTCGGATCCATTGATACTTTCATGGTATCGTTTTCATTCCACCAGTAATTCTGTTTGAACCCGGGCATAAGCCCGGAAAGCTTATTATCTACCCCGTTCTGATATTGCCCGGCAATATCCATTAGATGATCTATTTTGCCGGTTGTAAAATCTGACTCTGATCCTTCGTAAATATCATATATTGCCTGTTCGAGAGATTCCTTACCGCAACGGCCATCCCTTGGACTAATGCCATGATATCCGACAACACCCTCAGCATACTTGACACCCTTACCCTTAACTGTATAAGCGAGGATAACCACGGGTTTGCCTTTTATTTTTTCCGCCTTACCGAAGGCATCGATCAGTTGTTCAATACTATTACCATCGGTCTTGATGACTTCCCATCCAAAGGCCCTATATTTATCCTCAAGAGGCTCAACCGTCATCACGTCGTTCGTTTTCCCGTCAATCTGAAGTCCATTAACATCAATGATACCCACAAGATTGTCGAGCTTATAATGACCTGCACTCATTGCACTCTCCCAGATTGAACCCTCCTGTTGTTCACCATCACCCATGATACAGAAAACACGATATGTCTTCTTATCCAATTTTGCCCGAAGGGCAGAACCTACAGCCACACCCAATCCCTGTCCCAGTGAACCACTTGATAGTTCTATTCCCGGAAGTTTAAACTGATTTGGATGACCCTCAAAACCTGACCAGAGTTTTCTGAGTTTAACAACCTCTTCAACAGGGAAATAACCCGCGACCCCAAGAGCTACATACAGGGCCGGTGCTTTATGGCCAACCGACCAGAATACCCGATCGCGCTCATCCCATTTGGGATTTAAAGGGTCATGATTTAATACTTTTAAATAAAGAACCGCAGCGATATCCATAATTGCCAGGGTGCCACCCGTATGTCCGGATTTGGCAGCACAGATAGCAACCATATTATAGGCGCGCATTTCCCTGGCTTTTTCCTCAAGTTGTTTAATTGAATAGTCATGAACAATTCTTGACGTTTTTGAATCTATAACAGCCATTTTCCCCTCCTGTTTTATAAAGAAGCCCAGGCTTCCCTGAATACTCTTATTGAATTCGCCAGAACAATTGAGCTTAACTCTCCCGACATGGGTTTAACCTCAAAGCTGACAATCGGTTTCCCATCAGAATTAATACTTTCATCTTTTAACCACCCTAATTCAAACAGGGCAGCAAAAAACTCCCTGACCTGTTCCACATCATTCTCTCCCCCATCTACGCCAAAACGCGGGTGTTGGTCCCCGTATGCTGCATGGCTTCTGTCTTTTAATACACAATTACCAATATGAAGATGTGTGATATATGAAGCACAATTCTTTAGTGCCACCTTAGTCGGTTCGTATTGTAGCGGAAAGTGTGACAAATCTAATATCAATCCAAAATTTGAATGTTTTTTTCTTACCTCCTTTGCGATATTTGCCGCAACCGTTGACTTTCCTACGAGGCATTTTTTATCAATATCAAAATCAAAAGATTCAAGTTCAAGCTGAAGATTATATTTCCGGCTGTAGTCACACAACTCCTCCAGAGATTGAAGCAGCTTTTGAATCGCTTTACTTTCAAATTCACTACCGGGATGAGCGCCTGACAATACAGCAACCCCCTTTGAGCCCAAATATGCAGCCTCTTCTATGCATTTCTTAATCTCTAAAACTGCATTCTTTCTTTCTTCTTCCACAAGTGAATTCAGATTAAGCTTCCGGGATAAAAGAACAGGTTGGGCACCATAGGCTGAAATAACATGGCTGCTTTCCAGCATTTTCCTGGCTTCTTTTCGTGTAGCATCATCATTTATCCGTGTTATCTCAACTGCTGAAAAAAAATCGTTGCTTAATATTTTTTCCAATGTTTCAACAATTGGTCCTTCTCCTTTCATTACCTCAGGAAATGACATAAAATGGATTGTCCCAATATTCATGAATTTATTCCAGGATTCGGTCATATTTTTCCTCCAGATTAGTTAATATAAAATCATACATTTTAAAAAAACCATTTATTTAAAATATTTCATCAGTGTCCGATTATTTTAACCGGACACCAATGACATTTAACAGTAAGACCGCTTTATTTTCTAAACGTGGATTCGGTACTTGTTTTTTTCGTATATTCCTTAATGGTGCCTGGTTTCCAGTCTCTCGCAATTTCAATGTCCCTGCCGGTATTTTCAATGAGAGAAGGAATATTTACATACCCAACCCTGTTGTATAGTGCAGGTTTATACTTCGAATCATAAATTCCGGCATATTTGACCCAATACTCTCTGGCTGCAGTAAGATGGACAATTGCTTCGTCTTTATCCTGCTGTAACCCGTAAAAGTTAAATAGTGCAAGATAACAGGCTCCACGGATCTTCTCGGCATAGTATGATCCGATGGTTGCGAACGCTTCAATATCGCTAAGTGTCTGGTCGAGTTCGTCAAAAGAGTTGGACTTGTATGGAGGCAACTGCTTAAGATAAATCATGGCAAGCCGTGAATACTTTGAAATACTGTCGGCAGCAGCAAGAGGCGATATCAGAATATCAGCCTTATTTAGCTTGTAATTCTGAGCCCAATCGGTAATGTTCCGGATATTGCTTCCCGGCATGGGATCTACTTCCATAAAGTCTTTCACTGTGTAAAAACCTTTATATGATGGCCTGCTTATACAGGCTTCCGGAAACCATTTAATATCAATATCTCCCCACGAAAGTCTTGTAGCCCAGGGGAATACCATCGATGCTGCTGACCAGGCATTCATTAGGGTATCGGTGGAAACCTGTGGAAAACGTGTCTCAAGTGTTTGCCGGAAAAGTTCATCGGGCAGATCAGGATTATAACTCAGGCGGCCCCAGAGCATGTAGGAGTACCATTGCTTTTGGATTATAAGCGGTCTTTGCAGATTATTGTCTTTACCAAGAAAATCTTTTCCCAGGCAATATCCGTCGGAGCCCATATAATATCCTGCAACTTTATCGGGTCCCTGAAATTCCTTCAGATATTCACGGGCATATTCGGGATTACCCCATCGGAAGCTGTAAATATCATCATTCCGAACAGTCAGCCATGTCCGCTGGTTTTTAGGAAGGATATCAAAAGCTTCTTTTGCAAATGGAGGATTGGTGATTGAGTACATATGAGCAATTGAATATTTGATACTGAGATCCATTATGCCCGGGTAATCTTTAAACTCCTGATTTATTCCTGAAAGTCCGGTCATATGGAAACGGTGTATCAGTCTTATTTTTCGTCCAGGCTGCTTTATGAGGGCATCCCTGATCCCTTCGCCATAAGTTTTCCATAACCATTGCTCGTTTGTGTATTTCTCGTTTCTGCCACCCATATTTTCACCGGCTGTTATTCCAATGCCGGCCAGAAGAGGATAAGTCAGGACCGTTTCTCTGACAGAGGCTCTGAAATACGCAATTGTTGTATCATTGCTACGTTTATCAGTGATTCCATACTGCCCGTTTTCTCCAAGTGTGAAGATGTTCCACGTAAATAAATAAACCTCTATCCCCCGGTCTCTTGCATATTCCATGACTTTTCTCCAGAATTCGATCTTTTCATCTATGGATATCTTTTTAATCACTTCATGATTTTTCAGCAGATCGGCAGGCTGACTTCCCCGGCCTGTGAAAGTATAGTAATCTCCGATTTTACCGGTAGTCTTCCATACATCATTCAGGGCAATTTTCGGGTATTCCGGCACTTTTACCATCGAAGGAAATGGATTGAGGCTCCAAAGACTGATGACATTATAGCGATCCTTTGCCATTTCATCAAATTGTTGTTTCCAGAAGTCCATATCCCATATAACCGATATATTCTGTTGGAATGCATCGCTAAAATCTCCATAACTGGGTGTCCTCAAATCCAGAGGTATATTAAACTTTATTCCCCTGCGTTCAAGGTATGGCTTATTGTCCGAATCAGAGATCTTACTAATTGTCCCCAGGCGAATTGCTTCGGCAATGTCCAATCCGCCATACATAGCTCCTGTTTTATCACCGGCCAGTACGTAAATAATTTCCTGGTTGCCTGTTTTTTTAGTTCGTATAGAGTAGCATTGCCAGCCAAACTGTTGTGGCATTTTTAATATTTCACCTCCGGCAACTTTAACAGCTGAAACAGAATCGGAAATGATC
>JBAVOD010000190.1:0-5262 GCA_049691735.1 Bacteroidales bacterium | reverse complement strand
GCTATGCTCGGTAGGCTGGGACTGGGTACCTCCTGCCCGCGACAGGAATATCGGAATCTGGCTCCCGGTTTACTTAAGGACTACAGGCGGGGTTACCATTGGAAACGCCAGGATCGATACCGAATTTAAAGCCGGACAGGATACATCGGCAGCAAAGGTATCAGTAAGCCTTTCACTATTCAATCATACCGGATCTGAAGAGACAGGAAAGCTGAATGTCAGCATTGTACCCGGAAATTTCAACGGCAGATCCATCCAGTTCACAAAAGTTGTGACTGCCGGGGAAGGTGCAACGACAATCAGTTTCAGCCCTTCAAATACCGGCGCCCTGAATATCGACAGACCTGCAGTCTGGTGGCCGAACGGATACGGGAAGCCGAACCTTTACAGGATTCGATTGCAATACAGCAACAATGCAGGATTGTCGGACGACACTACATTCCTGTTCGGGATAAGGACAATCTCCACAAAGGCTGTTCAGGTTAACGGGAGCTGGCGCCGTGATTTTTACATGAACGGCAGAAGGCTGCATCTGACAGGCGGCGCATGGGTCCCCGATTTCATGCTTAACCGCGATTCGCTCAGGTATGACTATGAAATGCGTTTTTGCCGGAATGCAAATATCAACCTTGTGAGGATCTGGGGAGGCGGGGTTACACCCTGCGATGAGTTTTTTGAAGCTGCCGACAGGTATGGTCTGATGGTATGGTCCGACTTCTGGATCACCGGCGATACACAGGGAGAATTCAAGGGTTCGCCCGACTGGCCCTTTGACTCCGGTATTTTCAAAAAAAATGTTGAAAGCACAATCCTGCGTGTCAGGAATCATCCCTGCTTACTTGTCTGGACCGGTGGAAATGAGGGAAATGCCCGCAAGGAATTGTACGATTTCATGAGGAACAGCATAATTTCGCTCGATGGTACAAGACCATTCATTCCCAGTTCATCCGGCTTTGCCGGGCTGCCCGTGGGATGGCCGGCTTCGTGGCCCGATAACCTTCCGGGTGGCGTTTACAGCGGAGGGCCATATACCTGGCAGGATCCGAAGAGTTATTATACAAGGGCCGACGCTGGCAAGGACTGGGTTTTCAAGGATGAAACAGGTATTCCCTCCCAGCCGCCATACAATATTTTGCCAAAGATTATTCCTGACCTGGTATGGGACAAGACCCTTCCATTCCCGCTGAACAACGTTTGGGGTTACCATGATGCCTGTTCAGGTAACGGCCATTGGGAAATGTACTACAGTGAGATGGTAAAACGATACGGTGAGCCCGAAAGCATGAAGGATTTCTGCGATAAGATGCAGCTGATGAATGCCATCGGTTACCAGGGAATATTTGAGGCCGCCGGACATAAATTGAATGATATCGGAGGAGTAATGCTCTGGAAGATAAATGCAGCTTTCCCGAGTGTCGTGTGGCAGGTTTATGACTGGTTCCTTCAGCCAAACGCGGGATATTACTTCATGCAGAATGCATGCGAACCGGTCCATATCCAGCTGAATCTGATCACAAATAAAGTAACGGTGTTGAACAGGTCATACAACCAGGTGCCCGGGCTTGTATCGGTGACCGATGTATATACTATTGATTCAAGGCGCCTGTTCCACGAAGAGGCTAAGACAAGCCTTGGTCCGACTGAGGTAAAAGAAACCACTTCAATCGAAAAAATTCTTGGGGAAACCAAAGGGGTTGCTTTTGTGATCCTTAACCTGAAAGATGCTTCAGGCAAAGTCATCTCGCACAATATTTACTGGCTGGCTTCAGATGGAGATTACAGATCGATGAAAGCTATGCCTGAAACCAGAGTCACTATGAACGTTATGAAGGAGGAAAAAGGAATGAACGACAAAATATGGACCCTGGAGGTATCAAATAAAACCGACAGGCTGGCATTTTTTATAAATCCCCGTGTGATGGTCGGAGGGGAGGATGTGCTGCCTGCCTACTGGTCAGAAAATTATTTTTCCCTTGCTCCCGGTGAAAGCACTTCTGTGACAGTGACCTGCCCGCTGGCAGCACTAAAAGGTGAATCTCCGGTTTTGAATATCTCGGGCTGGAATGTCGAAGCAGTGGAAACAGATCTTCTTAAGAAGTGAACCGGGAATTTGGCTTTAACCGGGATATTCTCATTTTGAGAAATCCTGTCAAATCGGAAATCGGATCAGTATCTGCATTGGCTACCTAACAGGCTTAATCATAACATAATACGGCTTAATTATAAATCTGGCACACAATTGGCACAACCATCGGGTGACCAATGCCACATGAATGATGAAGAAGACAGTCAATGTGCTTATCGTAGAAGATAATGAGTATTACAACAACCTGCTGACAGCAACGCTTAAGCAATGTATCAGGCTTAAGAGTGAGAAATGGGATTTCAGGATCCAGTTCCATTCCTTCACCGATTCATGTGAATGCCTTGGGAAAATCAGGTCATTCGACTTTGGCGAGAACGACTCGATAGCATTTATCGACTATTACCTTGGTGAAGGGATCAACGGTACACATCTCATCAAGGTAATAAAGGATCAGCGACTGAACACCACTGTTGTGCTTATGTCACAGTCGAGAGACGTTAAAAAGAAGGTCGATCCCGGCTGGTATGACTACTTCGTTGAAAAGGACAAGTCGGCCCCGGCTCTTTGCTGTCTTTACCTTGAACAATACCTTGAAAATAAATTTTATATACCTTTGGTATAATCACTAATCTTTTCGGCTTGTCAGTAAAGAAGCTTTCAATACAGATAAAGATTGGATTGCTATTATTATTTGCAATCATCCTGTTGTCTGCAACATGCTATGTATCATACCGTAACCTGTCATCAATAGTCTCTTCAATCAGGGTCGAGGTTAAGCCCGAAAAGAAGCTTCTGACCATCCGCACCATTTCAGGTGACCTGGAAAAAGCAGATAACAGCGTGCGCATATTTGGCATTACCAGGAATACTGCTGATCTGAAGCCGTATTACACGGTTGTGAAAGGGATCGATGACAAGATCAATGAGCTGCGCAACGAGTGCCTCGATGATTCGTTGATGTTAGTACAGACCGATACCATAGCCGGGCTTATTGAGGATAATATAGTAAACTGGAATGACCTTCTTTACCTGATGAACCAGAATAATGTCATCGGATTTCTGAACGAGCTTGGCGACAAGATCAACAGCGTGACTGATGACAGGACCCGGCAGGGTATTATCAGGAGGGTTTTTGCGCGAAACAGCAAGAGCATACTGAGCGATCAGGACCTGATTAACGATATTAAGCAGTTTGAACAAAAGGGCCAGATAAGCAGGGACCGGCTGGTTGCCCGCGAAACCCAGCTGGCAAACACCAGCAACAGGATAAAGGAAAATCTGTTCGACCTTATTACAGTGATGGAAAACCAGGTTTTAACATCAGTTAACGAAACCAGTATCGAAGCTAACCGCCTGGCAGAGAAAACCTATGCCTGGATAATATTATTTTCAGTTTCTATAGGATTGCTGACAGCAATGGTGCTGTTCATAATCATAAGATATGTCAGGGAGACCCATTCGCTGCAGCTGGCTCTCCGGAAATCGGTAACAGAAGCTGAAAAACTTGCAAAAACAAGGGAGCTGTTTGTAGCCAACATGAGCCATGAGATCCGAACCCCGGTGACAGCAATATCAGGGTTTACCGATCAGCTGCTTCATGAGACAAGCGACGATAAGGTACTTGGTTCACTCCGGATCATAAAATCGTCGTCAGATCACCTTGCAAGAATTATCGATGATATACTTGACCTATCGAGGCTCAGTAGCGGCAAACTATTGCTCGAAAATGTGGATTTCAGCATTAACCGTATCCTTGACGAAGTGTACAGGATCTTTGAAAGCCCGGCCCGCCGTAATAACACTAAACTTGATTTTACAGTCTCACCCGGCACCCCTGAAGTACTCCGTGGCGATCCGTACCGCCTGAGGCAGATCATAATCAACCTTGCAGGGAATGCAGTAAAGTTCACCGATAACGGAACTGTTACATTTACGGTCACAGGTACACCCGGCAAGTCCGGAGAAATCAATCTCCTGATGGAATGCAGGGATACCGGCATCGGCATAGATGAGGACAAACTCAACCTGATCTTTGAGGATTTTACCCAGGCTGAAATAAATACCTCGAGAAAGTACGGCGGCACCGGACTCGGCCTGTCAATAGTGAGGAAACTGGTCCAGCTTCATGGCGGTACAATCGAATGCAAAAGCAAAAAGAACTTTGGCACAACGATCACATGCAGCCTTCCGTTCAGGGTCGGAGACCGTGCAAAGATAAAGCAGGACGTGACACCACCACCCGAGATACCTGAAGAGATCAGGAAAATGAAGATGCTTGTGGTTGACGACGAAGAATACAATCGACTGTTATTCAAAAAAATACTTGACAGATGGAAGATAAGCTGTGATGTTGCAGTCGACAGCATGGAGGCATTTGACCTGCTTAAGGATAATAGCTATGATATCCTTTTCATGGACTTCAGGATGCCCGGTCTTGACGGACTCAGAGCTACCCAGTTCATCAGGAGTGAGCTTGGGATCAGCGAAGCCCGCATGAAGGTGATCTGCATCTCAGCCGTTTCGCTCGGAAGCGATTGGGACAAATACAGGCAGGCTGGCATGAATACCTTCCTTCAGAAGCCATTCACTGAAGAAATGCTCTTGTCGGCTATCCTCTCGGTTACTGAAAACAGAGAGCCTGATGTTTCGAAGATTATTAAAGACGAAAATATAATTTTACAACAGCCGGATGAGGGTATCAACCTTGACAGCCTTTCTCATATTGCAGGGGGTGACAGACAGTTTATGTCACAAATGCTTATTTCATTCATTCAGACAACCGGCAAGGGGCTGAGCGAAATGCAGGAAGCTGTCGCCACTGGTCATTGGGATTCAGTCGGATACCTTGCACATAAGCTTCTGCCTCCCTGCCGTCATCTGGGAGCAACAAAGCTTGCGGGACTTCTTTCAAAAATAGAGTCGGCCATTTCGGAAAACAGGGGAACGGGTTCTATCGACAAATTCGTCAGGGAGTCAGCTGATGAATACAATTCCGTCAGAACAATACTTGAAGAATACATAGCGAAACTGAAATAAATACTGGCATATCATGCCTTTATTTATTATTTTGCATTAAATCTTTGTTCTCATAATAAGGAATTATTCATCATGACAGGAAGGCCTCTGAAGATATTCGTTGTTGAAGACAGTGAATGGTACAATAAGGTTCTGGTTTA
>JBAVOD010000189.1:0-2458 GCA_049691735.1 Bacteroidales bacterium | reverse complement strand
CTCCGGTTGATATTATCGACAATGCTGTACGGATTGCGAAGGTCGAAGGGCTGATGTATGTTTATACCGGGAACATTCCCGGTAATGAAGTATCTGATACCAAATGCCCCGGCTGCAATGCCAGCCTGGTAGTAAGGCAGGGGTACAGAATAGCTGAGAACACCATCAGGGATGGGAAGTGCGGTAAATGCGGCAGGGTTGTTGAAGGAGTCTGGAGCTAGCAGTTTAATAGCAATTGTTTACATTATAACATTAACATTTATCTTTTATGAATCGGTCCGAAGCAAGGGAACGTATTGAGAAGTTGCGCAAGGATATCGGTGAACATAACAGGAGGTATTACCTGCTGAACCAGCCGGTAATTTCAGATTTTGAGTACGATCTCCTGGTGAAGGAACTGGAGGAGCTTGAAAAGCAGTATTCTGAATTCGTGACAGAAGATTCACCCACACAGCGGGTCGGAAGCGACATCACAAGGGAATTCAGGCAGTATGAGCACAGATACCCCATGTTGTCGCTTGGCAACACCTATAATTTTGATGAGCTCAGGGATTTTGACACCCGGGTTCGCAAAGGGATTAGCCGGAAGGCAGAATACGTCTGCGAACCCAAATTTGACGGAGCTTCAATAAGTATCACTTATGAGAACGGACTGATGGTAAGGGCGGTGACCAGGGGTGACGGAACCAGAGGTGATGATGTAACCGACAATATAAAGACTATCAGAAGCATACCTCAGAAAATCAGCAATCAGGTACCCAAGGAATTCGTTGCCAGAGGTGAGATACTGATGCCCAGGGCCGTATTTGATGAGCTTAATGCTGAAAGGGCAAGGGAAGGCCTAAATCTTTTTGCAAATCCGCGAAATGCCGCCTCGGGAACCCTTAAGATCCTTGATCCGGCAACGGTAGCTTCAAGAAAGCTTGATTGCATGTTCTATTACATCCTCGGTGAAGAGCTTCCACATGATACACACTATGAAAACATCACTGAGGCTTCTAAGTGGGGATTCAAAGTGGCCAGACTTACAGTCTGTGAAGATATTGAGGAAGTAATTGAGTTTATCTCAGGCTGGGAAGAGAAGCGTCACGATCTTCCGTGGGATACCGACGGGGTTGTCGTTAAGGTAAACTCACTGGATCAGCAGAGAGAGCTTGGCTTCACGGCAAAATTTCCGCGGTGGGCCATTGCTTACAAATATAAGACCGAGCAGGCTCTTACGCGGCTTCTGTCAGTATCGTACCAGGTGGGACGCACAGGAACAGTGACGCCGGTGGCAAATCTTGAACCGGTCCTTCTGGCCGGAACGACGGTCAAACGTGCCTCACTGCATAATGCTGACCAGATATTTCTCCTGGACCTTCATGTGAACGATATGGTATATGTTGAAAAGGGAGGAGAGATTATCCCAAAGATTGTCGGTACCGACATTTCCCGGAGAGATGAAGCCAGCCAGAGGATAAAGTTCATAGATACATGTCCGGAATGCGGGACCAGGCTGGTAAGAAATGAAGGAGAGGCTAATCATTTCTGTCCGAATTACCTCCATTGCCCTCCGCAGATAAAAGGCCGGATCGAGCACTTCATAAGCAGGAGAGCGATGAACATTGAAGGACTCGGTGAGGAGACAGTTGACCTGCTTTACAGCAAGGGGCTTGTCAGGAATCTTGCGGATCTTTACGATCTCAGGCTTGAACAGCTCGTACCGCTCGAAAGGATGGGAGCAAAATCAGCTTCAAACATACTGAAAAGCATAAAAGACTCTGCTAACGTGCCTTATTCCAGGGTTCTGTTTGCACTCGGAATAAGGCATGTGGGTGAAACAATGGCAAAGACCATCGCGAGAAAATTCAGATCGCTCGATGAACTGATCGCAGCCACCGATAATGAGCTGACAGGCGTGAGGGAAATCGGACCCAGGATCGCCTCAAGCATTATTGCTTACTTCTCAGACCCCGAAAACAGGGAGATTATCCGACGGCTTAAACTTACAGGCATAAAACTGGCTGAGGAAAGCAACATATCAACCACCGGGACAGCACTCAGCGGCAAAACGATTGTGATCTCGGGAGTCTTCATGTACCATTCAAGGGATGAATACAAGGATCTGATAGAAAAGCACGGAGGAAAAAACTCATCATCAATATCAGGAAATACATCTTTTATTCTTGCCGGTGAAAACATGGGTCCATCGAAAAAAGAGAAGGCGGAGGAACTTGGAATAAAATTGATAAGTGAACCCGAATTCCTCAGGTTAATAGGTGAAGAATAATGTCCTCAGTGTGCCGACTTTAACAAAAAACGCTTAGGTTTGCACCATGGAATTATTCAGAAATCTGCGGTTAAGAGCCGGGAGGTCCATACTTGCCGGAAAATCAGCAAAAATCAAAAGAAAACCGCATTATACGAACTTTGACAACATCAGGACCATTGCGATAGTCTGGTATGCGTCAAAGCC
>JBAVOD010000188.1:0-3362 GCA_049691735.1 Bacteroidales bacterium | reverse complement strand
CCCGGAGGTCGAATGCCTGGCTTTATGCGACATTGATGCATCGGTGCTTAACAGGAGAGCAGGCAATGTTGAAAAGACCAGGGGAAAGAAACCTGCAAACTTGTATAAGGACTGGCGCCGGGTTATCGACAACAAAGATATCAACCTGGTTATTGTCGGGACTCCCGACCACTGGCATTGCCTGCAAATGGTGTCAGCATGCGAGGCCGGCAAGGATGTATATTGTGAAAAGCCGCTCGGGCGGACGATTGAAGAGTGCAATTTAATGATTAAGGCGGCAAAGAAAAACAAAACCGTGGTTCAGGTGGGACAGTGGCAGAGAAGCGATCCCCACTGGCTCGATGCAGTTGCATTCCTGCGTTCAGGGAAGATAGGAAAAATAAGGCAGGTCAGGGTATATTCCTATCAGGGATGGAATACTTCAATCCCGGTAGTTCCCGACGGACCGGCCCCTGCCGGTGTTGATTATGATATGTGGCTCGGCCCGGCCCCGAAGCGCGCCTTCAATAAAAACAGGTTCCATTTCACCTTCAGATGGTTCTGGGATTATGCGGGAGGACTGATGACAGACTGGGGTGTGCATCTCCTTGATTTTGCCCTTTTCGGAATGAATGTCACTGCCCCAAAATCAATTATGGCAATGGGTGGCAAGTACGGTTATCCTAATGATGCCTGCGAAACCCCGGACCTTCTCCAGGTAATTTACGAGTTTGACGGATTTAACGTCTTGTGGGATCATGCAATCGGGATCAACGACGGCGGATACGGAAAAAATGCAGTTCTCGGTTTTGTGGGTGAGAACGGAACACTTGTGGTTGACAGGGACGGATGGGAGGTAAGGCCTGAAGTAGTGAACAATGTGACCCGGATGAAAGCTGTGCCATGGACAAAGGGAACGGGAGAAGGACTGAAGAATAACGTTAAGAATCATCTCGATTGCATTGCAAGCCGTAATGTCAATACTAATGTTAATGTTGAGACAGCTGCCCATATTGCGAAATTCTCCGCCCTCGGTAATATTGCTTACCGTACCGGCAAAAAGCTTATATGGGACGGGACAAGGTTTACCAACGACACCGACGCAAACAAATACCTGGTCCCGAACTACAGGGCGCCGTGGAAGCTGCCGGTAGTTTAGGGCGCAAATTTGCTGCATTGTGGCTGATTGAAGGCCAGAGTCTGCGTTCCGGATTCTGGCATTGGATCAGTTTTGGGCAATGGCTTTCTGCAAGGTGAAGGAGATACCTCATTCAGCAAAAGCCGCACGTGGCTTGGCTTTTGCTATTTTAAATATGGAATTGTCTGAGGCCCTTCCGGCAAAACACAAATTGTGGCCTCCGGACCGATCTTTCTGACCAGTTCTGCTATAAGACCCCGAATATCTTCAACAGGATTAAGAAAAGCTTTTTTTATTGTCACATTATCAAGCTTTTTGCTGAACATATAAACATTTGCCTTCTGCTGAATAAAGGCTTGAAAATAGATTTGCCAGGTATCTTTTAATATGCTTTCATTTTTTTTAATAAACTCCATAAGTCCATCAATACTTTTAACCGACGTTAAAATGGTTTCATAATCACTGTTTGACGGTATCCCATCCCAGCATTCAGCGGCAATAATTATATTTCCACCCGGCTTAACGATCTGTGCCGCAGCGCTCATTCCCTTTACTGTTTGGTAGATATTCAAATCAAGAGGATAACCCGAATTACTTGTGATCACTATATCATATTGTTTTTCAACCGGGACCATTGCTGAATCTTTAACGAATTGACATCCGGCCATATGAGCGGCTCTTAAGTCACCGGCAAAGACATTGGTAATCTCCTTATTCTTATTCAGAGTAACATTCAATAAAAATAGTCCCGGAACAAATTCGGCAGCTTCCATTATTTCCTCCCATAGAGGATTCCCGTTAG
Organism: Bacteroidales bacterium; assembly: GCA_049691735.1. Lineage (GTDB taxonomy): Bacteria > Bacteroidota > Bacteroidia > Bacteroidales > VadinHA17 > LD21. Next base: position 1,443 of record JBAVOD010000188.1, on the reverse strand, counting down.
TAATTCCCCAGTTTACGTTCTCAAGGGACAGATGTTCGATGGAATGGTTGTATTTAATGGATTTTACAAACGCCAATCCAGGGACAAGTGCCTTTCCACCACCCGAAAAACCGGCAAAAAAATGCGGTTCGATAAAGCCTGTTAAAATTTTTACGCGGCATTTAAGAATTTCCTTATTTAGAAAAATCTCATTTCCTGAAGCTGTAGTCCCGACATATTCATGTAAGTCAGAATTATTAGCATCATTCTGGACTATTTTGTAATTACCGACAATAGTTTTTCCCAGTATCTTAGTCAGTTCCTCATCGGTTACCAACCTGTGCGTTCCGTTAGCACAGTAAAAGCAAATATTTTCCTTAGGAATAGTATTTAGTTCGTTTAAGATGCCGGGTATAATGATATGGTAAGGTGTCGCTCTGGTAACATCGCTGAATATTATACCGACTTTGCAATTGTTATCCACTATTTCTTTAAGAGGTTTGCTGTTGAAGGGATTTCTGAGTGCTTCAACAATGGCCAGCTGTTGATCGTTTACACCATCAATCCACCGGGGCTCAATTAAGTCAACATTATAATTATCAGGCAATTCAATAGTGTGCCCTGTTTTACCATATGCCAGGTTAAAAATCATGATATATTGAATTTAATTTAATTGAAATGGGAACTTCCGGGATTATTTTTTTCTATCCAATGATTTTCCTGCGCATCCAAGGAACTACCGCCGTCACAAGTTATATCTATTTCTAATTGTGCATATCTATTATTCTCCGCAAAATTTCAAAATTGTGTATATGGAAAATTTATCCCTCTAAAATTGACATTGGCATTTCCTTATTTCCGCCAGAGCATTTTCTTCCGGTAGTTTTGCCATCCCTATCGGCAGTATAAAAGATTGGGAATGGAAATCTTACTTGCTAATACATAGTATTGGTGGCTATGTACTTTTCCCTCTGGCAGCTTGTCTGATATTTGCCCACGCTTTGTAGAAATCAATAAAGCAGTACCCTAAGGAGTACTACTTAAAGTCTTTCTCCTCGGAGCCGTCCTGCTGAATGGAGCAATCTGGAATATGGAGGCCGTTTTATTGACCGGGCTCGGATATTTGAGATGGAAGATACTGGAGAAACTCTGAGAGTAATAAAAGAACTTAAAACAACTCAATTAATGAAGATTGTCCCTTAATGATACATCGTGAGTATTCGGAAAGTCGCCGGGTAAAGTTGTGTTGATCTTTACTTTGGCCAACCACTGTAGCGCTCTCACCATTTCTGTCTGAAAAGCAGCACATCTCATACCTTCCGGATTTTGCTGATCTTTCCAAAAGTGTCCTAAAGTGGAATTGTATACCCTGCCTTTGCCATACCTGACAACCCATTCAATCGGAAAGTTCTTTTTATACAGTTCATCCTTGGCATAGGTAAGAATTGTGACATTTTCCATAGG
>JBAVOD010000187.1:0-2896 GCA_049691735.1 Bacteroidales bacterium | reverse complement strand
TCAAGCTTAAGATTTATCCTGCCGTTTTTCTGATGCACCTGGATCTCAATTGTATCAACGGCCCTTTCGATGACTGAGTGCATTGACACGTTCTCGAACTTGAATGCAATTTCCTTTTTGTCGAGAGAAGCTATCTGGAGGATGGTTTCGACCTTCTTGTTCATCCTGCTGTTCTCCTTCTTGATCATGCTCACAAAATGCCTGATGCTCGATTCGTCATTTATAACCTTGGGATTTGTAATAGTATCGGCTGCGAGTGATATGGTGGCGATAGGAGTCTTGAACTCATGGGTCATGTTGTTCAGAAAGTCAGATTTCATCTCCGAGATCTTCTTCTGTCTGATCAGCAGATAGAGACTTAGTGCAAAAGTTGCAAGGATGATCAGCGAGAACAGGAGCGATCCCCCGAGTATCCATACCATCGATCCAAGCACATAATTTGCCCGTTCCGGGAAGACTACCGAAAGAACCATGTCCTTATTTATGATATTGTCGGGAAAAAGCTGGACTTTGTATTTGCTTTTTAAAAAATCGCCGGCCACTGATTCCTTGTAGGTTCCCGATTCGACCTTTCCGTCCTTGATTACCGCAAATTCAAATGGAGTTTCGATGTCGGAATACTGGAACGACCGTTGCAGGGCAAACGCCACTTCGCTGTTGTTTACCTGCATCGTTTTTTCCCACTGATAAACTTCGGCGATCATCTCGTCACTGATATCCTGGAACTGGCTTGCACGTTTTTTGATCCAGTCGAGGAATTCCTGATTGTTAATGTAAACAGACCTTGAATTGGCCCTGTTATTTTTATTTTCCCCCGGCACATTAAGTCTGCCCGTATTTTTTGATCCCGAATCTTCAGGTATTCCGGATGCAGAATTGAATGTTGTATCGCCGTGAACGATCACAGGCTTATTGAAAATGATCCTGCCTGTTGAGTCAATGGAGCCGGTAACCGACTGGTTTGTAATACTGTATTTGAAGTTTTTGCCGTCCTTTGAGGAATAGCTTCCGATACTGAGATAACTGCTTACATCGCCTGATGAAGTATCGGGTACAAGCGAATCGTTAAACATGAAATCGTTGAAGAAGCTCATCCTTCTGTCCGACTCGATTATATTGGCAGCATTGTTGAGACTGATGAGGACAGCAGTATTGAAATTTTTGTTCCTGATATCCAGAGCATTCCTTATCCAGAGGGTCTGAACCCAGATAATGCCGGCCAGAGAAATAACCATCATTATTATCAGACCTATGAACTTGTTTTTGCTCATGGGTCAAAATTAAGGTTTTAGGCTGATACTCAGGTATATTTTAACTTTTTCTTAACTCTAATTAACCTGAATTTAACTGATTTTCTCTTATGCAGTTGGTATTTTTGATATCGACAAAGTAAGGGAAAAGGAGCTCGTAAAGAAATTTATAAAATGCCTGACGGGTTAAAAGGGAAAAGCCGGGCATTTAAATTAAAATGCTGTAAGGTTAGGTAAATATCCAGGTAGAACTGGTTTTTGTTTATGCTTTCATGACAACCAGAATGGGCCGGAACTCTTTCCGGCCCATTTCTATATAATTACATCCTTAAACAGTTTCCAGACATCCGAATCGGGCAAAGGGGCAGTTATTTTGATTTTCTCTTTCCTGACGGGATGAACAAACTCAAGGGAACGTGCAAGCAGGCTTATGCTACCATCTTCATTTGATCGCGGGTAACCGTATTTCAGATCTCCCTTTACCGGGCATCCGATTTTTGCAAGCTGGGCCCTTATCTGGTGGTGCCTGCCGGATTGAAGCTCAATCTCAAGCAGAAAATATCGTTCCGACCTACCGGCAAGCCTGTACAACAGAGTTGCCTCTTTTGATCCTTTTACCTCGGTATCATATACATAGGCTTTATTCTGCTTTTCGTTCTTTTTAAGAAAATGTGTCACGGTCTCTTCATCCTCAGGCGGACGCTCGCGTACAATAGCGAAATATGTTTTCTTTACTTCCCTGTTCCTGAAAATCTCATTCAGACGTTCAAGTGCCTTTGAAGTGCGGGCGTAGAGTATAACCCCGCTCACCGGCCTGTCGAGCCGGTGAACAACACCCAGGAATACTTCTCCTTCCTTTTTGTATTTTTTCTTCAGGTAATCCTTGACCTGAGAGTCAAGGGATTCATCCCCGGTTTTATCGCCCTGCGAAAGTTCGGCCGGCTTTTTACAGACTGCTATAAGGTGATTGTCTTCGTAGAGTATTTCAAGCATTGCTTACCAGGCTAGTATTGCTCTTTTTCATTGGGGAATGTCTGTGAGCGGACATCATTTATGTAGGCTCTGACAGCCTGTTTTATTTCGGCATAAAGGTTATGATATCTCCTGAGAAACCGCGGCGAAAACTCCTGAGTGATGCCAAGCATATCGTGCAGGACGAGCACCTGACCGTCTGTTTTTGGCCCTGCTCCGATACCGATAACGGGTATCTTCAATGACAATGTGACTTCCTCTGCCAGGCGGGCAGGGATCTTTTCGAGTACAATTGCGAAACAGCCGATCTTTTCGAGCAGCCGCGCGTCCTCCATAAGCCTCCTGGCTTCCTCTTCCTCTCGTGCCCTTACAACGTAAGTCCCGAATTTATGAATTGACTGGGGTGTAAGTCCCAGATGACCCATGACCGGTATGCCTGCCGACAGGATCCTTTCGACCGATTCAGCCACCTGCTGGCCTCCTTCAAGCTTCACTGCGGCCGCACCCGTTTCTTTCATTATCCGTATGGATGATACAAGAGCTTCCTTGGAATTCCCCTGGTATGTCCCGAAGGGAAGATCGACCACAACCAGCGCCCTCTTCACACCGCGTACAACAGAAGCGGCATGGTAGATCATATTGTCAAGGGTTATGGGAAGAGTCGTCTCAAAGCC
>JBAVOD010000186.1:0-7046 GCA_049691735.1 Bacteroidales bacterium | reverse complement strand
GCTTTAGATACTACCGTTGATTATCTCATTAATAGCGATACTGACGAGAAAGCCAAATCAACTCTCAAGGATACCGAACTGCAACAATTCAAAGCAATCCAGGAGAGGATAGATTTAATGAACCGCTTTGTAAGATTGTTTGGATCTGGCAGTATTGAGTGTCTTCTGGCCGACAGAGAATTTGTCTTGCTTTTTAGCAACTATATAGATAAATTTAATCAATGTTGTAAATTTTTGTCATATACTTAGTTTAGTCTTACTAATTTTATTTTTCGTAGGGAGATGTTGTTAATTCACCTTCTTCATTGCAACTAACAACATTTCTCCCTCAAGTTTTTTATAGTCACATAAAACTAATTCACCAGCCTCAAATTCCCATAATTCGTCTTCTGGTTGAGTATCTAATATTTTGAATTTCCCTTCTTCAACTTTTAGGGCTTTTACTGGACGATAAACGTCAGTTCCTTCTTCAAGTAATTTAATATAAATAATTTGTTCCATATTAAAAATTTAATATTTATATCCTGGGCCTCCTAAATGTATAATCTCTTTTGTTATTTCATCAACAACCACAGATTGTCCAGTTATTGGATGCACATATCTCGTTGCACTGTTTGCTGGATTGACTTTGTTGATTGCAGGGTATTTCTTCCCTATACTGAGAGCCTCTTGGATTGTATTTCCTGTCCAGCCTCTGGAAGCCATCTGGCTCATCCATTTACTGCTTGCTTTATAAGCTCCAAAACTATAACTAATACTACCTATTTTGAAAATTGGCACAACGCAAAGTGCTTTTAAACTCCCTTGTGTCAGGCTCATAGGATTACCAAATCTATCTGTACCAAATAAAGTATAAGTTATTACATCCCAAAGTTGAGCAACCGGGTTAAATTCATTTAAAAAGTTGGCAATTTTATAAGCTACATCTATGGCTCCACCAGGTCCAGCAGTTAAAGAGGCATTATATTCACTTTTACTTGGTAATGAACCAGACCCGGTATTTTGTAAAAATCTTACTAAGTCTTGAGCAACCTGACCCGAAAATGAGAGAAGCGAATTCGGCTCCACATAATTATTATAAACTTCATTCCAGGAAACAGTCTTTCCAAAACAATTTTCATATTCACCAGATCTCATGTTGTAACTATAAGTTCCATTACCAGAGTTATAACTTGGACCTGCTGTATACAATCCCATTTGTTCCCTGGCAGCTGAATACCCTCCTAAAAATGCTTTTCCTGAAGCAATATTTCCCAGTTCAAAATAATCGCTCTGAGGATAGGGCGCAGTCGTTCGCCAAAAACCCGAAGGATCAGTGAAAACCAGTGGATTATTCAGGCAATAGGAATACCTGTTAAAGTTTTGTGTAAAGTCAGGCGACTGGATAAAGTTATCCGGACTCAGGAACATTGCAGTCAATGGATCATAAACCCGTCCGTTCATATTTATAAGTCCGAACTGATCAAGATGCTCATGGCCGGTGAAACCCCTGTCAATAAAAAATTCATCAGGGACATTATCATCCGACCAGTCGGCGGGATTTCTCCTTCTTCCCTCCGCCTTCGCTTTGCTTCGGAAAAGGTCTGAAGATACAAATAAGTTTGAAAAAAATCAAATCAGATACATATGTTTTTACCCAGCCGTCGTGCTTATTCTCTTTCCAGTGGTAGCTGATGAAGACTTCGAATATCGTCAGACAGGGAAATCAGTAAGAATTGGTCAAATGAATTGAGCTCCCTTGAGACTTGCGGATTTTAGATTAATATTGCATTCTTAATGATACGTATAAACGCCACTGTTTTGTCATGGAATCGGACAGTTACCTGACTATCAAAGCATCTTCGCAGGGGCTCTATAAGGAGAAGGGAAGCAGGTTCATCGGCCTTGTCTGGCCAGTAACAAGCACTGACGAAGTGAGGCAGATCATCGAAAGCACAAGGAAGGAGTATCACGATGCCAGGCACCATTGCTTTGCATACATGCTCGGGAGAAGCAGGACCACATACCGGGTAAGCGACGACGGGGAACCGTCGGGCGCGGCAGGCAGACCGATACTTGCCGCGATCAATTCGGCCGGACTCACCGATATTCTTATAATTGTTGTAAGGTACTTTGGCGGTAAGCTGCTCGGAGCCGGCGGTCTTGCAAGGGCCTACCGGACTGCGGCTGAAGCGGCAATAGGCACCAGTGAGGTGACCGAGCTGCATGAGCAGGCGTATTACGATATCATATTCCCTTATCAGGCAATGAATAAGGTGATGTCGGTGCTGAAGGAGAATGATGTAACCCAGTCGGCGCACAGGTTTGAGAACAGCTGCAGCATGAGGATAAATTTCAGGAGATCGGCAGAGGAAAAGATCCTCAGTGCACTGTCGGCGATCGATGGTCTGAAATATGCTGCGACCGGAGCCGGAGAGGAAAATAATAAGGCTTGAAAAGTTGTTAATTAATTATTAACAAAGTGTATACGGGACATTTTTCATGGTTAAATTTGACAGACATGACAACTTACCGGTGTTAACCGACAAATAATGAAAAACAGAAGCCTGGTTTCAATTGATGATCTCTCGACCGTGGAGGTCCTGAGGGTACTGGACCTTGCCGGGGAATTTGAAAAGAACCCCGTAAGCAACCTTCTTGAGAGCAAGGTGATCGCAACCCTGTTCTTTGAACCTTCAACCCGCACGAGGCTGAGCTTTGAAAGTGCGATTAACCGTCTCGGCGGCAGGATTGTCGGATTTTCCGATGCCGGCTGTTCAAGCGTGTCGAAGGGCGAGACGCTGCACGACACCATCAGGATGGTAAGCAATTACAGCGACCTGATAGTGATGCGCCATCCCGTTGAGGGCAGTGCAAGGTTCGCCAGCGAGATAGCATCGGTACCGGTGATCAACGCAGGCGATGGTGCGAACCAGCATCCCACCCAGACGCTGCTCGATCTGTATTCGATAAGGAAGACCCAGGGGACGCTCGACAACCTCAACATCTTCATGGTAGGTGATCTGAAGTACGGCAGGACTGTCCATTCGCTCGTGATGGCAATGTCGAGGTGGAACACAACGTTCAATTTCATTTCGCCCGAGGAGCTCAAGATGCCCGAAGAATATAAGCTGTACCTCGAGAATCTCGGCCTTAAGTACTACGAGCATCTCGATTTCACAGATATCATCTCGAGGGCCGACATCATTTATATGACCAGGGTGCAGAAGGAAAGATTCTCCGATCCGATCGAGTATGAAAAGGTGAAGAACGTGTATGTGCTTAAAAACTCGATGCTGACGGCGACAAAGCCCAATATGCGCATACTGCATCCGCTGCCGAGGGTGAACGAGATACATCCCGACGTTGATGCCAATCCGAAAGCATATTATTTCGAGCAGGCACTGAACGGCGTATACACCCGCCAGGCAATACTGTGTTCATTACTGGGAATTAAATAACTGAAGAGATGAAAGAACCAAAACAACTCAGTGTCAGTGCAATACAAAACGGAACCGTGATTGATCACATTCCGGCAAGGAACCTCTTCAAGGTAATTCAGATCCTGGGGCTTGACCACATCGACTCGCAGATAACCTTCGGGACCAACCTCGAGAGCAAGAAGCTCGGAAAAAAGGCGATCATCAAGATATCCGACAAGTTCTTCGAGGATGCCGACATCAACAGGATAGCGCTTGTTGCTCCCGATGCCAAGCTGAACATCATAAGGGATTATGAAGTTGTTGAAAAGAAGGTTGTGGAGGTACCCGATTATATAACTGGCATAGCGAAGTGCATGAACCCGAAGTGCATAACGAATTTCGAAGCTGTCGTTACCCGGTTCAGGGTCGTTTCAAAGAAGAATGTTGCGCTTAAGTGCCATTACTGCGAAAAGATCACAACCCAGGAGAACATGCAGATCATATAACTGCCCGGCTATCTCAGCCTGTCGTACGATTTCACCAGCTCATCATCCTTTTTTATCCCGCGGTATGCAAGTATGCCCAGTATCAGCATTACAAGGGGCACAGGCGTTCTGGCTGCGAATATGATCCCTTCGTTATATTTCGATCTGATGCCGAGAAGGTAGACGATAAAGAGCCCTGAGAGTATCAGCGAAAGGAATATCAGGGCAGCGGTCACTTTTTTCTGAAGGCTCCTGTTTTTGAAAAGAAGGATAGCCACAAGCGATACAAGCGAGATAAGGGCTATCACAATTGCCGCAGGGGCCACGTTCTGGATCATGCTCAGGTCGCCTGTTTCTGTCGTTTTCCATATGCCTTTGAAATCCATGAAGATATCGGGGCCTGATGAATCCCTGAATTGCAGAATATGGCCGTTGAGCAGGATAAATGCCAGGACAACTGTAAGCGCAAAGTAAACTGACTGGATTCTTTGTATCATAAAATAGTGATTTGTCAAAAACAGCCTTAAAATAAATATAAAATCATTTAATCACGGGGATTCTTTTATAAAAATTTAACACTTTCACGTCCGCACCCTGATTCAGAACCTGATAAATTTGCCTACATTTGTCCGATTTTTTAATCAATAAGCAATTTATAAACTAAAGCAGATGTGATCAATGATTTGCCTGTAGTAAATTAATAATCACTGCAATATCTACATTAAATAATGAATAAGAAACTTAAGACAACTATTACCGTAATTATAGTGATTTTTGTAGCAGGACTGATTTTCTACCCGAAATATAAGTCATTCCTGGCTTCAAAATTCGGACCGGGGAACCTCAATACTCCCCTGATGAGGCAGGCGCAGCAGAAGCTCAATTCCACGGGATATCTTGTTGCCCCCACCAGTGTGAGCGAACTGTACAAATCGACAGGTACTCTCCAGCCTGATGAGCAGGTCGATCTTTCATTTGAGACTTCGGGAAAGATTGTGGGGATCAATTTCACTGAAGATACGCGTGTTAAAAAAGGCGATCTTCTTGCCAAGATCAACGATAAGCCTCTTCAGGCCCAGCTCGAAAAGCTGTCTGCAGAGCTGAAAATGGCTGAGGCAAAGGAATTCAGGCAGCGAAGCCTGCTGGGTAAGGATGCCATAAGCCAGGAAAGTTATGATCAGATAGTTACCGATGTTCAGACAATAAATGCCGACATAAATCTCATAAAGGCCCAGATTGCAATGACTGAACTCAGGGCCCCGTTTGACGGCATAATGGGATTAAGGTATCTGAGCGAAGGAAGCTATGCTACGCCGAGTACAAAAATAGCCAGGCTGATAAAACCGAGCCCTATCAAGATCGAATTTTCGATACCTGAAAAATATGCATCTCAGGTAAAAATTGGCTATCCGATAACATTCGAAATAGTTGGCAACGACCAGATATACAACGCATCAGTGTATGCGATCGATCCGAAGATCGATATTGCGACCAGGACTATTCTCCTCAGGGCACTTTACCCTAACAGGAATGAAGAGCTTAAATCGGGGCGGTATGCGAGTATCACACTTGAACTCTCGCGGGTTGACAACGCAGTTGCAATTCCCACCGAAGCACTCATACCTGAAATGGAGGGAGAAAAAGTATTCATTTACAGGAACGGCAGAGCTGAATCGGTCAGGGTAACCATTGGATTGCGGACCCAGGCAAAAATACAGATTACTGACGGCCTTAAGTTCGGCGACACGGTCCTTACCACAGGTATATTACAGCTCAGGCAGAACCTGCCTGTGGTACTCGACAGCGTTGTAGTTAATAAATAACCGGGAACCAGGTATGAGTCTATCATCAACAAGCATCAACAGGCCGGTCCTGTCGACAGTTTTTGCCCTGGTAATCCTCCTTTTTGGAATAGTGGGTGTTACATTTCTGGGGATCAGGGAGTTCCCAAGCGTCGACCCGCCAATCATCAATGTAAGGACCTCCTATCCCGGAGCAAATTCGGATGTTATCGAAACTCAGATAACCGAACCTCTGGAACAGTCAATCAACGGAATACAGGGCATCCGTTCGCTCACAAGCAGCAGCAGCCAGGGATCGAGCAATATTACAGTCGAGTTCGAGCTCTCGGTCGATATGGAAACGGCCGCGAATGATACCCGTGACAAGGTTTCGCAGGCAATGAGAATGTTGCCCCGCGACTGTGACCCTCCGGTAGTTGCAAAGGCCGATGCGGATGCAAGTCCTATTATGATGATCACTGTCGAAAGTGACAAACGGTCGTTGCTGGAGCTTTCGGATGTTGCGGAACTGACCTACAAGGAACAACTGCAGACAATCCAGGGAGTAAGCGCCGTAATGATCTTCGGCCAGAAAAGGTATGCAATGCGCCTTATGCTCGACCCGGTCAAGCTGGCAGGATGCCAGCTTACCCCGCTCGATGTGAGGGATGCGATAATGCGCGAAAATGTCGAACTGCCTTCAGGTAGCATAGAAGGCGACAATACACTGCTGACAATCAGGACCCTTGGCCTGATGACAACTCCCAAGGAATTCAACGACATGATCATAAAGCAAACAGGCGACCAGATCATCCGGTTCAGCGACATCGGCAGGGCCGAGCTGGGACCGGAGGATATCAGGGGGATCATGAAAAATAACGGAGTGCCCATGGTTGGGATAGCAATAATTCCCCAGCCCGGCTCAAACCAGATAGATATCGTCGATGAAGTTTACAGGCGTCTCGAATATATCAAAAAGGATGTTGCTACCGACATCAAGGCCAAAGTGGGATTTGACAATACAGAATATATAAGGAAATCAATAAAGGAAGTCAAGGATACCATTTATATCGCTTTTGCCCTGGTGGTGATCATCATTTATTTCTTTCTGAGGAGCTGGCGTGCAACATTTATCCCGATCCTTGTCATTCCGGTGTCGCTGGTAGGTGCGTTCTTCATCATGTACCTGGCCGGATACAGTATCAATGTCCTGACGCTCCTTGCGATCGTCCTGGCAATAGGCATCGTGGTCGATGATGCCATAGTTGTGATGGAGAATATCTATGTAAAGGTCGAAAACGGCCTGCCGCCGGTAAAGGCCGGCCTGGAGGGCTCGAAAGAGATCTACTTTGCGATCATTGCCACGACAATTACGCTTA
>JBAVOD010000185.1:0-5360 GCA_049691735.1 Bacteroidales bacterium | reverse complement strand
ACGCGGGATGGCTGGTTCAGGCTTGCGCCCATTGACCAATATTCCTCACTGCTGCCTCCCGTAGGAGTCTGGTCCGTGTCTCAGTACCAGTGTGGGGGATCACCCTCTCAGGACCCCTAAACATCGTAGCCTTGGTAGGCCGTTACCCTACCAACTAGCTAATGTTCCGCATGCCCATCCCGTACCGCCTGAGCTTTAAATACCAAAAGATGCCCCTCGGTATATTCATGGGGTATTAGTCCGAATTTCTCCGGGTTATCCCCCTGTACAGGGTAGGTTACATACGTGTTACTCACCCGTGCGCCGGTCGCCACCAACGTATTGCTACATCGTGCTGCCCCTCGACTTGCATGTGTTAAGCCTCCCGCTAGCGTTCATCCTGAGCCAGGATCAAACTCTTCATTGTAAAAATTTGTTCTTTTTGTGCTTTGCAAAGATCAATCCTTACTAGCTCAATTCTAAATACTAACAAGTTCTTTAGCGAGATAGTCTCATCTCGCCTGGTTGCTACTTCATTATTTCAAAGAACAGCTTAAAAACCTTATAAATACTTTGGTCAGTTTTCCCAAACTTTTGGGAGGTCAAAGATAATCGTTCATAAGTTACCTGCAAAGAAATCAGTAAAATTTTTCGGAACACCAAGAAATTACGCTGCACCCCACCTACCTGTCAATTGAATAATGTAAATTCGTATTTATTTATAAGCCATGTCGAACCTCGTCATCGTCCCTACCTACAGGGAAAAAGAAAATATTGTAAACCTTGTAAAGGTAATCTCCTCCCTGACTGTCCCGTTCGACATTCTTGTAATCGACGACAACTCTCCCGACGGAACCGGAGCAATCGTAAAAGGCCTCCAAACTCAGTTTCCAAACGTGCACCTTATCGAAAGACCCGGCAAACTTGGACTTGGAACAGCATATATCACAGGCTTCAAATGGGCCCTCGATAAGGGTTATTCACATATATACGAAATGGATGCTGATTTCTCCCACGATCCGGAGGACCTCATACTCCTTTATAAAGCCTGCAGCGACAATGGGGCCGACGTTGCAATAGGATCAAGGTATATCAGCGGGGTTAACGTTGTCAACTGGCCGCTGTCGCGGGTCCTTATGTCATACTTCGCATCAGTGTACGTAAGATGGATAACAGGAATGAAAATACACGATACCACCGCAGGATTCGTTTGCTACAGGAAGGAGGTCATTGAAAATATCAGACCGGCCCAGATCAAATCAAAAGGATACTGCTTCCAGATCGAAATGAAATTTGCTGCCTGGAAACTCGGATATAAGATTGTGGAGATCCCGATCATCTTTACTGACCGCCGGCTCGGTACATCTAAAATGTCGGGCGGAATATTCAGTGAAGCCCTCTGGGGCGTCCTCCGAATGACACTGAGAAGCATTTTCATAAAGTACCGGAGAAAGTGAGTACAATACTGATCAGAAATTCGACAATTATTAATGAGGGAAGCTCCTTTAAAGGAGATGTGCTCATTAAAGGTGAATTTATTCAGTCGGTCGAGGATCCGGATTTACTGGAAGTGCCCCGGGATGCCCATGTAATCAATGCTTCAGGGCTTATTCTTATCCCGGGTGTGATTGACGACCAGGTACACTTCCGGCAGCCCGGACTTACCCACAAGGGTGACATCTTTTCAGAATCGCGTGCTGCGGTTGCGGGAGGCATTACCTCGTTCATGGACATGCCCAATACTATTCCTCCGACCACCACAAATGCCCTTCTCAGGGAGAAATTCAGCCTCGGCGCTGATTTTTCTTTTGCCAACTATTCGTTCTACATCGGAGCCACCAACAATAACCTCGATGAGCTTCTTAAGGCTGAACCTGCTGTGGTGTGCGGGATCAAACTGTTTATGGGATCTTCAACAGGAAATATGCTTGTCGATGACGAAAATACCCTTAATGAAATATTCTCCGGCGCCACCTTGCCCGTTGCTTGTCATTGCGAATCAGAGAAAATAATACGAAAGAACACTGAAATCTTCAGAGAAAAATACGGGGAAGATGTGCCTGTAAAAATGCATCCCCTTATCAGAAGCCGCGAGGCATGTTTTGCCTCATCCTCTCATGCTGTCAGGCTTGCCAGGGAATACAATACCCGTTTGCACATTCTCCATCTTTCCACCGCTGATGAGCTGAAGTTATTCTGCAATGATATACCCCTGCAGGAGAAGAGGATAACAGCCGAAGTCTGCGTTCACCATCTGTGGTTTGACGACCAATCATATGATGAAAAGGGCACCCTGATAAAATGGAATCCGGCAATCAAAACCCGGTTCGACAGGGACGCCCTGCTGAATGCAGTAATAAACGACCGGGTCGACGTTATAGCAACTGACCACGCTCCCCATACACTTGAGGAAAAGAACAACAAGTATTTCAAAGCCCCTTCCGGAGGACCGCTTGTCCAGCACTCTCTGATCGTAATGCTCGAACTCTGGCACAGGAAGAAAATATCACTCGAAAAAATTGTCGAGAAAATGTGCCACAACCCTGCAATACTGTTCAATATATCGAAACGCGGCTTTATCAGGGAAGGGTTCAGGGCAGACCTGTGCCTTATAGATCCGGATGATCCGTGGATAGTCTCGAAAGACAACATATTATATAAGTGTGGATGGTCGCCGTTCGAGGGGACAACCTTCAGGTCGAGGGTAAAAACCACGATAATTAACGGGACTATCGTTTACGACAACGGTGTCATAAATGAAGGGTTCCGGGGGCAGAAGCTTGAATTTGAAAGATAACAGAGGTCATTTCCGTACAACAAACCTCACCGAGCTCCGGGTACGCTGTTCAAGTAGCACCTCAACTCCGCCGGTAATCCTCGATATTGCTTCGGGAGTATAATGTCTTACCGAAAGCAATTCAACATCCTCGTTGTAAATTGCGTTGTATTCGGTTTTAAGGTCGTCGATAAGAGATCGAACCTTTTTCCTGTCATCATCCACACACACATCTATGCTTACGGCACTTGCTTCAACCAGGTTGACCTTTATCCCGTGCTGCATGAACGAATAAAATATCCTGCTGAGATTATCGCCCATCACAAATGAAAAATCCTTCGGAAGAATTGATATGAGGATCTGATCCTCCTTCCTGATATAGACTGGCAGTTTTTCCTTCAGCTTTCCATCAGCCTTGATCACTGTGCCTTCGCCTTCGGGATGCAGGAAAGATTTTACATGCAGCGGAATATTTTTGTTGTGAAGCGGTTTGATAGTTTTAGGATGAATCACTTTTGCCCCCGAAAATGTCATTTCAACAGCTTCCCTGTACGATACTTCAGGTAGCCTTATGCAGTCAGGAAGCCATTTCGGATCAGCATTAAGCAGTCCGGGAACATCTTTCCATACAACTACAGTCTCAGCATCAAGTATGTTCGCCAGTATTGCAGCAGTGTAATCCGATCCTTCCCTGCCCAGTGTGGTTGTATGACCGGCCACCGTGCTGCCTATGAATCCCTGGGTAATGTAAATATTCCTTTCCCTGAAATGGAAGACATTTTTAACTCTTGCCGAACTTTCATTCCACAGAATGTTTGCATCCCTGAAGCTGTCATCGGTGATAAGGTTACCCCTTATATCAACCCACTCAGCATTGAGGTTGCAGGATTTCAGGAATGCCGCAACAACTATTGTTGACCAGATCTCGCCATACGAAACCACCTGGTCATATTCAAAATCGTATTCGGTCTTAGCTGATGACTCAAGGTATTCTTCAAGTCTGGCAAACGACACATCAATTTTGCTTTTTCCCTGGTCACCTGCCGGGAACAGATCCTCTTCAACACCCAGATGGTAACTGTAAAGGTCCCCGAGCAGATCCTTGTATTTCGGATCACCCGACAGCCATGCCCTGAGAACCCCTTCCAGCGCATTTGTCGTTTTTCCGAATGCCGATACAACAATAAGAAGATTGTCCTTTTCGCCCGAAACAATCTTTGCCAGGTTCCTGATCCCCGTAGCATCTCTTACCGATGCCCCTCCAAACTTGAATACTTTCATAATGCGAATAATATTTATCTATACGCTGAGAACCAGAAAATTAAACCTTTGAACATCTAAGAATACTTTAATAACCAGTTTAATGACCGCCCGGAAAGGCCACATTTCATCCGGATTAACGGGGTGCAATTTAGTCAGGGTCGGACTATTCTGCAATAAGATCGCTGCGGTTTTTTTTAAAGTAGAGCTGCACCACATTTGTCATCACATTTCTTTAATACATTAAGAAAAACTTATAATATTGTGCAAAAATTCTTTTTATTGGTATTATTGACTGTTAATTTGAAAAAATCAGACTGGAAATACCGCAAAATTGCGATCAAGGTAGGAAGTAATGTCGTTACCATGAACGACGGCACACTCAACGTAGGGAGAATGCTACGGATAGTAGAGGATGTTGCCGTGCTTTCAAAGCAGGGCCTGGAAGTCATACTTATCTCCTCCGGTGCTGTTGCTGCAGGTAGAAACTCAATAGTTCCCAATAAAAGGACAGGTATAGTGACTGCAAAGCAGATATGGGCTGCCATTGGCCAGGTAAAGCTGATGTCAACCTATCAGTTCCTGTTTGGTAAATATGGAATAAACGCCGGGCAGCTCCTTGCAACCAAAGAAGATTTCAGGGACAGAAGACATTATCTCAATATGAAGAACTGTGTTTCCGCAATGATTGAACACCATGTTCTTCCTATTGTAAATGAGAATGATACAACATCAATCAACGAATTGATGTTCACCGACAATGACGAATTGTCAGGCATGATAGCTTCCCTGATGGATAGTGAAGCATTATTCATACTTACCAATGTCGATGGAATTTATGCGGGTCATCCGGGAGTCAGCGGGGTGGAGATATTGAAGGAGATAAAAACGGATTCAGACAGCCCTGCGAGATTCATCACTGCAGCAAAGTCGGATTTCGGCCGGGGCGGTATGTTAACCAAGTTCCTGACCGCAAAGAAAATTGCATCCGAAGGGATTGACGTTTTTATAGCTAACGGTAACCGTGATTCAATCGTGACTTCGATCCTTAAAGGCAGGGATGTGCCCTTTACACGTATTGCCGGATGCATAAAAAGGACGCGAAGTGTAAAAAAATGGCTTTACCATTCCGATACGTTTGCCAGAGGCGCTGTTTACGTCAATGCAGGAGCAAAGGATGCCCTCCTTGGAGATAAAGCTTCGAGCCTGCTGCTGATCGGCATTACAAAGGTAGAAGGATATTTCGGAAAAGGTGATATTGTAAGGATCCTCGACGAGAATGGTGAGAGTATCGGGCTGGGAAAATCACAGTATGATTCGGAAAAAGCTAAACAATGCATTGGGG
>JBAVOD010000184.1:0-3272 GCA_049691735.1 Bacteroidales bacterium | reverse complement strand
TGGCAAGGGAATCAACATTTGTCTTCTTTACAAAATCCTCAACTTCTTCGGGCCTGGTGTATGAAGAATGCTCTGCCGATACCTCATCTTCTATTCCTGCAAGAACTCCAAGCTCACCCTCGACAGTCACATCAAACTGATGCGCATATTCAACCACCTGCCTGGTCAGCCTTACATTTTCATCATACGGGAAATGAGATCCGTCGATCATCACCGATGAAAAGCCCGATTCAATGCACGATTTACATGTTTCGAACGAATCTCCGTGATCGAGATGCAATACAATCGGGATCGGATAACCCAGTTCCTTTGCATATTCAACTGCTCCCTTTGCCAGATACTGAAGCAGCGTCTGGTTGGCGTATTTTCTTGCGCCCTTTGAAACCTGCAGAATAACAGGTGATTTTGTTTCTACACAAGCACTTATGATGGCCTGAAGCTGCTCGAGATTGTTGAAATTGAAGGCAGGTATGGCATAACCGCCCTTTACCGCTTTCCGAAATAATTCTCTCGAATTTACTAACCCTAATTCTTTATAATGAAGCATATTTCAAGGTTTTTAATTAAGCCGTTAAAAATAGGTATTTTGGCTATTGCAGCAAAATTATTTCCCGTTTCTCGCTGTTTGAAGGTAATTGTTTATCTTCGTACCTCATTTTAAAAAGTTTTTTTCGTTGATAAAATTCACTGCAAGAGCACCATTATTAGAATCATGCATCATTATTCATACAACATCAGAGTGATAATTAAACCAATCATTTCATAATGAAAAAGGTCTTTACCATGATATTTGCACTCCTCTCTGCTGTTGAGGGACTCACTTTTGGGCAGCAGAAATGGTCGCTTGAGGACTGCATCAAGTATTCAATCGATCATAATATCCAGATAAAGGAACAGACAGTTCAGACCAGGATCCAGAAGAACGCCCTTGCCCAGGCCAAGCTGAACCTGCTTCCTACAATTAACGGGACTGCCTCGCACTCATATACCTTCGGACGCGCTCTCGACCAGAACTCCTACCAGTTTTTTAACCAGACAGTTCTCCAGGATTATTTTTATGTCAGCGGAAGCACCAACCTGTTCAGCGGCCTTCAAAACTATAACAATATCCAGAAGAGCAGGTATGACGTTCTTGCCGGCGAGCAGGATCTGCAGATGATCCGTGATAACGTTTCGATGAACGTTGCTCTTGCATACTTGCAGATACTGCTCAACAAGGAGCTGGTTGCTTCCAATGAGAACCAGGTAGAGATATCAAAACAGCAAATAGCCAAGACTCAGAAACTCGTTGATGCCGGAAGTGTTGCAAAGGGCAACCTGCTTCAGATCGAGTCCCAGGAAGCCCAGGAAGAGGTCAACCTGGTAACAATGCGGAATGCACTTGAGACTTCATATCTTAATCTCACCCAGCTCCTTGAGCTGACATCTCCGGCAGGTTTTGAGGTTCTAGTACCGGTAATCAGTGTCGATTCGAATGCTGTGATCACAGGCAATATCGACGAGATCTATAATCTTGCCCTTCAGACAAGGCCCGAAATTAAGAGTTCCGAGCTGAGACTGACATCCAGCCAGTACGAACTGAAAATAGCAAAGGGAGGAAGAAGTCCCAGTCTTTCTATGAATCATAATATCGGCACCAGATATTCATTCGTTAAGGACCAGCCCGGGATACAGTCATTTCAGGACCAGCTGAAGAACAACAAAAGCTACGGACTTGGATTCTCACTAAACATACCTGTTCTTAACGGCTGGCAGGTTAATAAGAATATTTCCAACTCTAAGCTAGCAGTTGAGAACAACGAGTACTTAGTTGAAGGGGCCAGGAAACAGCTCTACAAGGATATCCAGCAGGCTTACACCGATGCCGTTGCATCGCTTAAGAAATACAACGCCAGTCTGAAAGCTGTAACCTCGAGTGCAGAAGCTTTCAGGTATACCGAACAGAAGTTTGATGTCGGTATGATCGCTCCCGTTGATTACAATGCTGCTAAAACTCAGCTTCTCAATGCGCAGCTTGATGCTTCGCAGGCCAAGTACGAATTCATCTTTAAGATAAAAGTCCTCGATTTCTATAAAGGCCTGCCTCTGAGCCTGAACAATTAGACAGGCAGGCAGATTACCGGGGCAAATTGAAAACTAAATAATAAGTTCCTGTCGCAATAAATCAAAAAGAATAATAATAATGAAAAGTAACAAAACACTTAAAATACTAGTCCCTGCAGTTATCCTTCTGATCCTATTTGCAGTCGTCGGTAAAAAAGCGGGTTGGTTCGGTAAAGCCGCTACAGTCAAGGTAGCTGTCGAAACAGCCGAGAAGCGTTCGATAATAGAAACAATCACCGCAAACGGCAAAATCCAGCCTGAAAAAGAGGTAAAGATCTCGCCGGATGTATCGGGTGAGATAGTCGAACTGAATGTAAAGGAGGGTGATCATGTTGAAAAAGGTCAGCTGCTGCTCAGGATCAGGCCCGATGTGTATATTTCGCAGAAAGACAGAGCGCTGGCAGCTATCAGTTCGGCGCGCGCACGTCTTGCCCAGGCCGAGGCACAGTTTACCCAGGCTGATCTTACATATAAAAGGACCAAACAATTGTATGATGAACAAACTGTCTCAAAATCCGATTTCGAACAGGCCGATGCTTCATACAACGTCGCAAAATCAGAGGTTGACGCTGCAAAATTTTCAGTTGTAAGTACTGAAGCCTCTCTGAAGGAGGCAAACGAAAATCTTGTGAAAACTTCAATCTATTCCCCCATGACAGGCACAGTATCAATGCTGCTGGTTGAGCTGGGAGAAAGGGTCGCGGGGACCGGGCTCATGGCAGGAACGGAGATGCTGCGTGTTGCCGATCTTTCAAGGATGGAGGCACAGGTCCAGGTAAATGAGAACGACGTTCCCCATGTCAAGCTTGGTGACACTGCAATAATTGATGTAGATGCATATCCCGATCGTGACTTCAGGGGTGTGGTCACCGAAATTGCCAGCTCTGCCAAGACGACCGGGGTTTCGGCCGACCAGGTAACCAATTTTGACGTAAAGATCCTTATTCTGCCGCAGTCGTACAGGGACCTTGTTCTTGCGGGAAACGAAAGTCCGCTTCGTCCGGGAATGTCAGCCACAGTTGAAATCCAGACAAACCGGAAATACGACGTCATTGCAGTACCGATCCAGTCGGTAACCACCCGCACCGATACGACCAAATATGCCGCCGACCCGGCAAAAGCTGATATCAGAACTCTGGTGTTCATCACCGATGGCCAGCGGGCACTGG